>NZ_MWJN01000005.1:0-150449 GCF_002027145.1 Microbispora sp. GKU 823
CGGGGTGCCGGGGCGATCGCGGTCGCGCCGGCGCAGCCGACGACGGCGGGCACGCCCATCGAGCGGGCGAGGATCGCCGTGTGGCTGGTCGGCCCGCCCTGCTCGGTGACGAACGCGGCGACCACGTCCTTCGACAGCAGCGCGGTGTCGGCCGGGGCGAGGTCCTTGGCGATGAGCACGAACGGCTCGGCGGCGCTGGCCGGCACGCCCGGCATGGGCAGGCCGGTGAGCACGGCGATCACCCGGTCGCGGATGTCGTCGAGGTCCGCCACGCGCTCGGCCAGGTAGCCGCCGGCCGCCGCGAGCAGGTCCCGATACTTGCCGAATGCGTCGAAGACGGCGCGCGGGGCGGCCACACCCCGGTCGATGAGCTCGCCGACCTCCATGGCCAGGCTCGGGTCGCGGGCCATCAGCGCCTGCGCGCCGAGCACCTCCTGGGCCTCGCCGCCCGCCCTGGCGCCCCTCGCCTCCAGGGCGGCGGCCACCTCCTCGACCGCCCGCTCGGCGCGGGCCCGTTCGGCGGCGGCGTCGCCGTCGTGGCGCGCCTCCTTGTCGGGCTCGGGGATCTCACCCGCGAGCACGTGGGCCGGGCCGTACCCGGCCCCGGGGCTGACCCCGGTACCGGCAAGCACAGTAGTACCGGGAAGCACAGTGCCGGCCGACGACCGCGCGCCGTTGTCGTCCCCCGCCGTCGTCCCCGTCTTCTCCTGCCCGTCCACTGGCGTCAGGAGGCCGAGGCGATCTGGGCGAGCTCGTCGAGCAGCTCTTCGGCGCCCTCGCCCTCCGCGCTGATCACGATCGACTCCCCCTGCCGTACGTCGAGCGCCAGAACCGACAGGATGCTCTTCGCGCTCACCGGCGAACCGCCCGCCTTCGCGATGGTGACGTCGAAGGGCACCTTCGCCGCGGTCTGCACGAACGTCGCCGCCGGGCGCGCGTGCAGCCCCACCTCGGACGCGACGCTGACTGTGCGTTCGGCCACGTTTCCTCCTCCTGCAGCGGTGGTCTAGACCGCCGGTAGTTCCGTCAAAGGCCAGTCAATACCCGACATATCGGGTATTACCAGATCCGCGTGCGAGAGTTCATCCGGATGATGGGTGGTGGCCACCGCAACGCAGGTCATACCCGCGGCCCGAGCCGCGGCTATCCCGGCGAGCGAGTCCTCGAACACCACGCATTCGGCCGGATCCACCGCGAGCAGGTCGGCCGCCATGAGATAGCCGGACGGGTCGGGCTTGCCCACGGTCACGTCCTCAGCGGAGACGATGGTCCGTACCACCTCCACGACGCCGATGTCGGTGAGCCGCTCCACCGCCCACCATCGCTGAGCCGAGGTGACCAGGGCCAGCGGAGCCCCCTGCTCCGCGACCCGGGACACCAGTTCCGCCGCCCCCGGGACCGGCACGATGCCGGGCAGGTCCGGATGGTCGTAGTAGGAGCGGATCTCCTCCATCACGACCTCAGGATCCATTCCGGGCAGCACCTCGGGGATCACGTCCACCCCGCGCCTGCCCATGACGCGCCGCAACAGCGTCTCGTCGTACGTGATGCCGCGGTCGTCCAGGAACATCCGCCACAGGGCGCGGCTGCGGACCTCGGTGTTGACCAGGGTGCCGTCGAGATCGAAGAGCGCCGCCTCCGTCACCTGAGCATCACGACCACTCGAACAGCGGGTCACCCGCGGCCACGCCGCCCTCGGCGATCTCGCCGACCGAGCCCGCCACGGCGTCGAGCGCCACCACGGGGCAGACCGGCGAGCGCCCGCCGGCCTCGACCGTCGCGGGGTCCCAGGCGACGACGGGCTGCCCGGCGCTGACGCGGTCCCCCTCCGCCGCGAGCAGGCGGAAGCCCTCGCCCTTGAGTTGCACGGTGTCGATGCCGAGATGCACCAGCACGCCCCTGCCGTCGTCCCCCACCACGACGTACGCGTGCGGGTGCAGCTTCACGATCGTGCCGTCGATCGGGGCCAGGGCCTCGACGGGCTGCCTGAGGGGGTCGATCGCGGTTCCCGGGCCGACCATCGCCTGCGAGAACACCGGGTCCGGTACGGCGGCCAGGCCGATGGCCGCCCCCGCGACCGGGGCGAGAACAGTCGTCAATGAAGAGCCCTTCCCTGAGATCCGGGCAGGCGTCGCCACAGGTCCGCCGAGACCGGCGGACCCGCGACGATCTCCCGGGTTCAGCCGATGATGTCCTCGATGTCGCTGGCGATGGTGTCGGCCTCGGGGCCCACCACGACCTGGACGACGTTGCCCGCCGCCATCACTCCGTGGGCGCCGGCCGCCCTGAGCGCGGCCTGGTCCACCTTCGAGGCGTCGTGCACCTCGGTGCGCAGCCGGGTGATGCACGGCTCCACTTCGATGATGTTGTCGGCGCCACCGAGCCCGGCGATGATCGCCTCGGCGTCTGCAGCCATGGGGGTCCTCCTGTTGTTCGGCCGGTCTGTCGGTCAGTCGGTCTGCGTGACCTTCTTCAGACCGCGGGGGGAATCGGGGTCGATACCGAGCCTGCGCGCGAGCGCCTCGGTGAGCAACTGCCCGGGGACGATCAGTCCCAGCGGAGCCACCCACTCGGGCAGGTCCGGACCGTTCAGGGCGGCGGTCGAGGCGGAGGCGAGCCGTTCGCCGCCCCCGACGCCGAAGGCGGCGGCGCCCGCGCCGGTGACCCGCTCGGCCAGCGCGACCGTGCCCGCCAGGGTCGGGCCCTGCCCGGCCGCCACCAGGATCGCCGGGGTCTCGGCGTCCACGACGGCGATCGGGCCGTGCAGCAGGTCGGCGTACGACAGGCCCATGGCGTGCAGGTAGCACGCCTCCTTGAGCTTCAGCGCCAGCTCCAGCGCGGTCGAGAAGGCCAGGCCGCGGCCGGAGACGACGACGCCGGGCTTGTCGGCCAGGCCCTCGACCACGGCGTCCAGGTCGCCGGGGTCGGAGATCAGCTTCTCCACCGCGTCCGGCACCCGGCGCAGGTCGTCGGGGTCCACGTCGGCGCCGAGGCCGATCGCGAGGACGGCCAGCGCGGCGAGCTGGGTCGTGTAGGTCTTCGTGGCCGGGACGGCCTTCTCCTCGCCGGCGAGCGTGCACAGTGCGAGGTCGGCGGCCTGGGCCAGCGGCGACTCCTCGCCGCCGTTGGTGATCGCGACGGTCTTCGCACCGCAGTCCTTCGCCCACTGGAGGGTGTCGACGATCTCCTCCGTACGGCCGGACTGGGACAGGCCGACGGCCAGCACCCCGTCGAGGTCGAGCTTGCGGCGGTAGGTGGTGGCCACCGAGGGGGCGCCCATCGCGGCCATCCGGCCCGCCCGCGCCTCGATCAGGTAGCGGCCGTAGACCGCCGCGTTGTCCGAGGTCCCGCGGGCGACGAACAGCAGGTGGCGGGTGCCCCGCGCGACCGCCTCGACTTCGCCCGTCCTCGGAAGGAGGGCGTCCAGCGTCGCCCGAATCGCGGCGGGCTGCTCGGCGATCTCACCGCGCATCCTGGTCGTCATCGATGATCATCCTCTGCTTGGCGAGATTTGTCCGTTATCGATCCGTCGCCGGCCCATACATTGACACACATTTCCCGGCTGTGGTCTAGTCCGGACTAGACCAGTAAGAACCTTAACTTATTCGGACGATCCAGAGCGAGAGGGGAGGGATCAGTGGCCCAGATCGATCCGGCCAGCCCGGTGCCCAAGTACTTCCAACTGCGGGAAATCCTGCTCGATCTGATCGAGAACAACGAGCTGCCGATCGGCGCGGCGATCCCCTCCGAACGTGACCTGAGCCAGCGCTTCGACCTGTCCCGTATGACGGTACGGCAGGCCGTCGACCACCTGGTGTCCGAGGGCCGGTTGCACCGGGTCCCGGGCAAGGGCACGTTCGTGGCCCGCCCGAAGATCGAGCTGGCGCTCCAACTCACCTCCTTCACCGACGACATGCGGGCGCGCGGCATGGAGCCGGGCTCCCGCGACCTGGACCGGCGGGTGGTCCGGGCCAGCGCCCACCTCGCACGGCAGCTCGGCATCCAGCCGGGAGACGCCGTCCACTTCATCGAGCGGCTGCGCACGGCGGACGGGGAACCGCTGAGCATCGAGCGCGCCCACATCCCGGTCGCGCTCGCACCCGATCTCGATGCCTACGACCTGACCGGACGATCCCTGTACGCCCTGCTCGAGTCGCGCTACGGGCTCGTGATGGACGCCGGGGAGCTGACCATCGACGGCGGCCTCGCCGATCCGAGCGACGCCGACCTGCTCAAACTCCCCCGTGGCGGGGCCGTCCTGCTGCTGCAGCGCCGGTCCTTCGCCGGCGGGGTATGCGCCGAACTCGGCGTCTCCACCTATCGCGCCGACCGCTACCAGCTCCGGACGCTCCTCGGAGCCCCGGCCACGACGCCTCTAGTAGTCCCCCCATCCTGGAGGAACACCCGATGAGTTCCACCTCCGCCGACGCGGGCCTGCCCGCAGCACCTTCCAGCCAGAACGCGCTGATGACCGCGCTGTCCCGCATCGGCCGTTCCCTGATGCTCCCGATCGCGGCGCTGCCCGCCGCGGCTCTCCTTCTCCGGATCGGCCAGGACGACCTCCTCGGCCGTACGGACAACGCGACACTCGACAAGATCGCACAGGTCATCGGCGGCGCGGGCGGCGCCCTGTTCGACGCGCTGCCGCTGCTGTTCGCGGTGGGCGTCGCAGTCGGCTTCGCCCGGCGGGCCGACGGCTCGACCGCTCTGGCGGCCGTGGTCGGCTACCTCGTCTGGGACCGGGTCACGCACCTGATGTTCTTCGACGCCTCCGCGGACGCGGCGGTGCACAAGAAGGTGGCCCAGACGCTCGTGGGGGCGGACGGCAAGCCGGCGGAGGCGCTCAACCTCGCGGCGGCCAACCCGACCGGAGTGCTCGGCGGCATCCTCATGGGTCTCGTCGCGGCCGTCCTGTGGCAGCGGTACTACCGGACGAAGCTGCCCGCCTACCTGGCCTTCTTCGGCGGCCGCCGCTTCGTGCCGATCCTCACCGCGCTGGCCGGGCTCGTCCTCGGCGTCGTCTTCGGCCTGATCTGGCCGCCCATCGGGCAGGGGCTGACCAACTTCGGCGACTGGCTCGCCGGCAACTCCACGCTCGGCGCGGGAATCTACGGCGTCGTCAACCGCGGCCTCATCCCCTTCGGCCTCCACCACTTCGTCAACTCGATCGTGTGGTTCACCGTGCCGGAGTGCACCGTCGGCGCGACCCACGCCGCGGGCGACCTGAACTGCTACTTCGCCGGGCAGGACGGCGCCGGCGCGTTCATGGCGGGCTTCTTCCCGGTCATGATGTTCGGCCTGCCGGCCGCCGCGATCGCCATGTGGCGGGCCGCGCCGCCGCACCGCCGCGCCACCGTCGGCGGCATCATGATCTCCTCCGCCCTCATTTCGTTCGTCACCGGCATCACCGAGCCGATCGAGTTCGCGTTCATCTTCGTGGCCCCGATCCTGTTCGCCGTTCACGCACTGCTCACCGGCGTCTCGATGGCCCTGGTCGCGGCACTCGACGGCCGGCTCGGCTTCGGGTTCTCCGCGGGCTTGATCGACGCCGGCCTCAATGCGTCCAAGGACAACACGCACAACTTCTTGCTGATCATGCTGATCGGCGTCGTCTACTTCGTCCTCTACTACCTGATCTTCAGCTTCCTCATCAAGAAGCTGAACATCATGACGCCCGGTCGCGAACCCGAGCCCGACGTGGACTCCGGGGAGAGCGCCGACACGGCGCGTGCCCGCGCCTGACGCGTCAGGTCCCCCTCTCAGGGAGCAGGGGCGCCCGGTGATCCCGGGCGCCCCTGTTGTGTTTCCCGCCATTGCGGATGCTGCTAATTGCCGATCAACCCGTGCTCAAATCCGAGGCGGCCACGCCAACCCGGAGGAATCTTCCCGGACGAACGGCGGCACAAAGGCTCGCGACTCGGCAAAGTTGGCGTTTCCCCGTATCAGGGCGGCTGACCGCAACCTCTATTAGGCGTCAGATTCACGGCGCACGAGAGCGGAGTCCCCCGATGCCCAAGCCCGTCCCCCCTGCCACGGCTCGCGTCCGTCCCCCCCGGCCGATCCTCCGTACGACGAGCGTGACGGCGGCGGCCACGTGACGCGTCCCGGCACGTACGGCGCGCTCGCCCTGGCACCCGTGCCGCGCCGTACGGGCACGCCCACGGACGAGCGCCGCCTGCGGGGGCTCGGCCAGGCGCTCGCGGAGATCCTGGCGGGCCGCAGGCGCCGGAGACCGTCCAGGACCGGCTCGACCGAGCGGGCCTACCGCGAACTGGTCCGGGCCGGGAAGATGATCGACACCGAGCGGCCGCCGCTGACGGGCCTTCCCCACGTGCAGCGGCCGCGTGACGGCGTGATCGAGATGTGCCTGCTCGTCCACTGCGGGCCGCGCAGCCGCGTGCTCGCCGTACGGCTGGAGCGGCAGGGCGTGCAGTGGCTGGTCACCGAGTTCGAGACCGCATGACATGCGAAGGACCCCACCGGAACGGCCGGCGGGGTCCTTCTCACGTCACGTCACGCCTGCTGGTTGCGCGGGTCGCCGTGGCAGCGCTTGAACTTCTTGCCCGAGCCGCAGGGGCAGGGCGCGTTGCGCTCGGTGTCGCCGTACGCGGCGCGCTGCTCGGGGGTCGACCGCACCCGGCTGACCTCCACGTCGCCGCTCTCGCCCGGCGCGGTGTAGACCATCTCCGTCGGCCGCGACGGCTGCCGCAGCGCCCGGGCGATGATCGAGCCGGTCTCGGAGAGCGCCGTGTCCTCCTCGGCGTTCTCCTCGACGATCGGGTTGGCCTGCACCTCGACCTCGAGGTTGAACAGGTAGCCGACCGACTCCTCCTTGATGCCGTCGAGCATCGCGGAGAACATCTCGTAACCCTCGCGCTGGTACTCGATCAGCGGGTCCTTCTGGGCATAGGCACGCATGCCGATGCCCTCCTGGAGGTAGTCCATCTCGTAGAGGTGCTCGCGCCACTTGCGGTCGAGCACCGAGAGGATGACCCGGCGCTCCAGCTCGCGCATCGCCTCGGCGCCGAGCTGCTCCTCGCGGCGGTCGTAGGCCGCGAACGCGTCCTCCTTGACCTTCTCGGCGATGAGCTCCGCCGTCAGCTCCTCCCGGTCGCCGCCGGCCTGCTCGATGAGCTCGTCGACGGTGAAAGAGATCGGGTAGAGCTGGCCGAACGCCTTCCACAGCTTCTCGAGGTCCCACTCCTCGGCGAAGCCCTCGGCGGTGGCGCCCTTGACGTAGTCGTCGATGACGTCGCCGACGAAGCCGCGCACCTGCTCGTGCAGGTCGGCGCCCTCCAGCACCCGCCGCCGCTCGGCGTAGATCACCGTGCGCTGGCGGTTCATCACCTCGTCGTACTTCAGGACGTTCTTGCGGATCTCGAAGTTCTGCTGCTCGACCTGGTGCTGCGCGGAGGCGATGGCCTTGGAGACCATGCCCGACTCGATCGGCACGTCGTCCGGGATGTTGAGCCGCGTCATGATCATCTCGACCCTGGCCGAGTTGAACAGCCGCATGAGGTCGTCCTCGAGCGACAGGTAGAAGCGCGACTCGCCGGGGTCGCCCTGACGGCCGGAACGGCCGCGGAGCTGGTTGTCGATGCGCCGCGACTCGTGCCGCTCGGTGCCCAGCACGTAGAGCCCGCCGAGCTCGGTGACCTCCTCGTGCTCGGCCTTGACGGCCTCCTTGGCCTTCTCCAGCGCCTCGGGCCAGGCCTTCTCGTACTCCTCCGGAGTCTCGGACGGCGACAGGCCGCGCTGCTGAAGCTCCAGGTCGGCGCGGAACTCGGGGTTGCCGCCGAGCATGATGTCGGTGCCTCGACCGGCCATGTTGGTCGCCACGGTGACGGCGCCCTTACGGCCCGCCTCGGCGACGATCGCGGCCTCACGGGCGTGGTTCTTCGCGTTCAGCACCTCGTGCGGGACGCCCTGACGCTTGAGCATCCGCGACAGCTTCTCGGACTTCTCGACGCTGGTGGTGCCGACGAGGACCGGCTGGCCCTTCTCGTAGCGCGCCTTGATGTCCTCGACGCACGCCTGGAACTTGGCGTCCTCGGTCTTGTAGACGACGTCGGGCTGGTCCTTGCGGATCATCGGCCGGTTCGTCGGGATCGGGACGACGCCCAGCTTGTACGTCTGGTGGAACTCGTTGGCCTCGGTGGCGGCCGTACCGGTCATGCCGGCGAGCTTCTCGTAGAGGCGGAAGTAGTTCTGCAGCGTGATCGTGGCGAGAGTCTGGTTCTCGTCCTTGATCTTCACGCCCTCCTTGGCCTCGATGGCCTGGTGCATGCCCTCGTTGTAACGACGGCCGTGCAGGACGCGCCCGGTGAACTCGTCGACGATCAGGACCTCGCCGTCGACGACGATGTAGTCCTTGTCCTTCTTGAACAGTTCCTTGGCCTTGAGGGCGTTGTTGAGGAACTGCACGAGGTGGGTGTGCTCGGGCTTGTAGAGGTTGTCGATGCCGAGCCAGTCCTCGACCTTCTCCACACCCGCCTCGAGGATGCCGACGGTGCGCTTCTTCTCGTCGACGACGTAGTCGCCGGTGCTCTCCTCGCCGTCCTTGCCCTCGGTGCCGCGCCGCAGCCTCGGCACGATCTTGGCGAACTCCTGGTACCACTTGCCCGACTGCTCGCCCGGGCCGGAGATGATGAGCGGGGTCCTGGCCTCGTCGATCAGGATCGAGTCGACCTCGTCCACGATGGCGAAGTTGTGGCCGCGCTGGACGCACTCCTCGATCGACCACGCCATGTTGTCGCGGAGGTAGTCGAAGCCGAACTCGTTGTTCGTGCCGTACGTGATGTCGGCGTTGTACTGCTTGCGGCGCTCCTCCGGCGGCATGTTGGCCAGGATGACCCCGACCTCCAGGCCCAGGAAGCGGTGGACGCGGCCCATGGTCTCGGCGTCGCGCTTGGCCAGGTAGTCGTTGACCGTGACGACGTGGACGCCCTTGCCGGAGATCGCGTTGAGGTAGGCGGGAAGCGTACAGGTGAGCGTCTTGCCCTCACCGGTGCGCATCTCGGAGATGTTGCCCATGTGCAGGTTGGCGCCACCCATGAGCTGCACGTCGAAGTGGCGCTGCCCGAGGACCCTGCGGGCGGCCTCGCGGACGGTCGCGAACGCTTCCGGCAGCAGGTCGTCGAGGGACTCCCCCTCGGCGTGACGCTGCTTGTACTCGGCGGTCAGCGCGCGGAGCTCGGCGTCGGACAGGCTCTTGAAGTCCTCTTCGATGGAGTTGACCTGCTCGGCGATGCGCTTGAGCTTCCGCAGAGTCTTGCCTTCGCCGGCGCGAAGGATCTTGTCGAGAATGGCTGGCACTTTTAGTAAAGCTCCTCGCAGGTCTACCCCGGCCGATCACCGGGGTGTGAGGACGAGACATACTTCCCCGCTAGCCATCGTAGGCGGTTCCCGTACCAGACACACCCACCTGCAATCGACGGAGCGCCGCGGCACAATCGCATATCTCAAAGGGGAAAACCGCCCCCAAGGTTCCCCCGATGTTCCGACCACCTCCGCCATCAGGTAGAAAACGGGGTATGGCACAGAGCGGACACCAGGGCAGCCACGCGGGAAGCGCCAAATCTTGGCTCGCCGTCATCATCATCCTCATCGGCTTCACGTTCGGGGGTGTGGCGCTGACCCTCGGGCCGAACTGGCTCTTCGTCTGGATCGGCGTGGGCATCTGCGCCGTGGGCGGGCTGCTCGCGCTCGCGTTCGACATCTTCTCGGACGTGATCGTGGACGCCCCCCGGCAGGTTCCGGTCCAGGAGCACCACTCGCCGTTCGAGCACCGGTCCATCACCTCCTGAGGCCTTCCAGGCCCGCGCCCCAACCGCCGTAAGCGTTTTGTCGGTCACGGCGTCTAGCATCTCTGGCTGTGACCGACCTGACCGCCGACGAGGCCCGCAGGATCATCCTCCGGGCCCAGGGTTTCCTCGGCGCCACCGCCCGCGGCGGCGGCGTTTCCGCCATGCTGCGGCGCGTCGGCGCCGTCCAGCTCGACACCATCTCCGTCCTCGCCCGCTCCCACGAGCTCGTCGCGTACGCGCGCCTCGGGCCGGTCGGCCGCTCCGTGGTCGAGCGGGCCTACTGGGACGATCCCGCCCGTGCCTTCGAGTACTGGTGCCACGCCGCCTGCATCCTGCCCATCGAGCAGTGGCCGCTGTACGCCTTCCGCCGCCGCGCCTACCGGGAGCGGCGCTTCCGCTGGCACGAAGTGCCGCCCGTGGTCGACAAGGTCCTGGAGCAGGTGCGCTCGGACGGCCCGATCACGACGGCCGACATCGGCGGCGCCAAGAACGGAGGCCCGTGGTGGGACTGGTCGGACACCAAGATCGCCATCGAGTTCCTGCTCGACATCGGTGAGGTCGTCTGCACCCGCCGCGTCGGCTGGCGGCGCGTCTACGAGCTCGCCGAGCGCGCGGTCCCGGCGGACCTGCTCGCCCAGGACCTGTCCGACGACGAGTGCGTGACCCGGCTGACCACGATCGCCGGGCGGTCGCTCGGCGTGGCGACCAGGGCGGACCTGGTCGACTTCACCCGCGTCAAGGGCGGGCACGCCGCCATGCTCGACGAGGCGCTGCTGAGCGGCGCCGCCGGCCTCGTGCCCGTACGTGTGTCTGGCTGGCCCGCACGGCGCGGCGCCGGCGCGGACGGGCCGAACGCCTGGGCGGACCCCGCCGCGCTGGAGAGCGAGCCGCGCGGGCGGCACCGCACCACGCCGCTGTCGCCGTTCGACTCGCTCATCTGGGAGCGGGCGCGGGCCGAGCGCGTGTTCGGCCTCAACCACCGCCTGGAGGCGTACGTGCCGAAGGACAAGCGGGTGCACGGCTACTTCGCGATGCCGGTGCTCGCGGGCGGGCGCATCATCGGCCGGTCGACCCGGCCCGCGAGGGCGCCACGCTGGTCGCCCGGCAGGTCGGATTCAAGCCGGGCGGCGGCCGTGCCAGGGCCGTGGAGGCGATGAGCGACGCCCTGTGGGAGGCCGCGAGCTGGGTCGGCTGCACCGACGTGCGGGTGGAGCGGGTCGGCACGCCGGACCTGGAGGCCCCGCTGCGCGCCGCTGTGGCCCGCGGCCCTCTCTAGGCCGGCGCAGCCGGGCGTGCCGTCGACCGCAGGGGCGACAGCCCGGTCACGGCGGACCCTCGTACCCCGCCGGCGGCGCGGCGGCGGTGTAGGAGGGAAGAGGCAAGGGCCGATGGGTGAGGAACGCCGTGATGGCGGCCACCACCGTCGTGTTCCCATCGTGGTAGACGTTGTGGCCGGCGCCGTTCACGTAGATCAGCCGGGAGTTCGGCAGCAGATCGCGGTACGTCGTGGCGGAGCGCCAGGACAGGTAATCGCAGGAGCCCTTGATGATCAGCGTCGGCGTGGGCAGGCCGGCCAGCGCCGGGCGGGGGTCGCTCGGCCGGGGGGCGGTCGCCGACTGCGGGTACTGCATCGCGTAGAAGCCGGTGCCCTGCACGGGCCGCTCCGCAGGCATCGCGCCCCGGCAGTACAACGCCGGCCGGGCCAGTTCGAGCACAATGTCGTTACGGGCGTCGGCCTCGGCGTCGGGCAGGAACGCGTGCGCCGCGGCCGGATTCACCTGCAGCAGGAGGTAGCCGAGCAGCGAGCGCGGCTGCAGCAGGGTGCCGTAGAGCTGCGCCTTGCGGGCCGGGTCGAGCCGGCCGCTGACCAGGTTGACGCTGGTGTCGGCCGGATCCAGCGGCCCGGGAGAGGTCAGGACCAATCCGGCGACACGGTCAGGATGGGCGGCGAGGTATCTCGCGGCGATCTCACCGCCGTTTGAGTGGCCGATCAGGATGACCTTGGACAGTCCGAGTCGGCTGCGCAGGCCTTCCAGGTCCGCCACCGCGCGTCCGCGGGTGTAGCCGCGCGGATCGTCCAGCCGCGTCGAGCCGTCGGTGCCGAGCTGCGCGTAGAGGTAGACATCGAATCCCTGGTCGGTGAGGGAGGCGAACGCTTTGGCGTTGTCCTGCAGTTCCGGCACGCCCGGGCCCCCGTGCACGACGACGATCGGCGAGCGGCTCGCCCCGCCGCGTGCGGGCAGCTTGATCACGGTGAGCGTGGACCCGGTGGACACCTGGACCGGCGAGGCGCCGGCCATGGCCGTGGCGGGCGACGGGGGCGCGGGCGCCAGGGCCGCCCAGGCGAACACCGCGCCGGGCACCAGCGAACCTGCCGTGAACGCCACCCGTCGTGCCGTGCGCCGGTGTCCGGGCGACACCCGCCTCGCCGTGACAAGCACTGCGCCGGCGTAAGCGACGGCCAGGAAGACGATTGCCGCGGCGGTCATGGAAAGGATCGGCACAGGGGTGACGACGGCGGCCGCCAACAGCACGGCCAGACCGCACAACCCCGCCCCGGCGGTGACGGCGGCTACGGCCAGGCAGGTCACCAGCCGCGATCGTCGCCGAGACGTCGGCCGCGATCCCGGCTCAGCGCTCTCGTCCATGGTCTCCTGGGTCACGGAGCCACAGTCAATCCCAACCCCGGCTCCGCGCGCCTCAGGGAAAAACCTGAACGTCCCCCTGAAAAAGCCTGAATGATCAAGGCTGACGCGGTCGCCCCGCTGCCCTGCACCGGCCCGCACCGCGACGACCCGGCGCTCACCTCCCGCCGGACCGGGGCGACGGCGGCCCGGGTCCACCTACGTCAGGCTCCCTCGGCGGCCCCTTCGGGTCGCCTCGGTCAGGTGATCTCCAGCAGCCGTTCGCGCACCGCGTAGACCACGGCCTCCATCCGGGAGTGGAGCTGGAGCTTCTCCAGGATGTTGCGGACGTGGTTCTTCACCGTGTTCTCGGAGATGAACAGGTCCTTGGCGATCTCGCGGTTGTTCATGCCCTTGGCGACGAGGCGCAGGACCTCCATCTCCCGCTCGGTCAGGCGGGGGACCGGGAGCTGAGGGGGCCGCTCGGCCTCCTTGCGGCTCATGTTCGCGAACTCGCTGATCAGCTTGGCCGCCATGGCGGGGTTGATGAGCGACTGGCCCTCGTGGACGCCGCGCACGGCGTCGGGCACCTCGTCGATCTGGACGTCCTTGAGCAGGTAACCGGTCGCACCCGCCTTGATCGCCTCGAAGAGGTCCTCCTCCTCGTCGCTGACGGTCAGCATGATGATCCGGGTGCTCGGCACCGACTCCTTGATCTTCCGAGTCGCGCCGATACCGTCCAGCTTCGGCATGCGGACGTCCATCAGGACCACGTCCGGCATCAGCCGGTCCGCGAGCTCGACGGCCTCCTTGCCGTCGCTCGCCTCGCCTACCACCTCGATGTCCGCCTCCGCGGCCAGCGCGAGCTCAAGGCTGCGGCGGATCAACGCGTGATCGTCGACGATCAGCACACGAATCGGCTCACTTCGACCGGCTGCTCGGGCCGCCTCGTCGGGTCGGGTCACGGAACCTCCTTGCGGGGGTCAAGGACGCTGTCGCTCCGCCCGGCGAACCGTGGCGGTCAGCGCGCTGATCGCCATCATGGCACGGTTCCGGAACCGGTGCGGATCTTCATCGAGGCGTTACTACCCCCGGCACCAGGACATACCTGGGCGAACAACACCTGATGCGGCACGCGCCCTTCCTCCTCACGATAGGTGCCCGCACCCTCCGATTCATGCACTCCGCTTCGATGCCGCAGGCTTGTGTCCGGCGTCGTACGGCCCGGCTCCGTCAGAGGACGCCGTACCGGGAGAGCACGTCCGAGACAACGGGACCCACCGGGCTCATCTGACGGAGGACCCCTCTCAGCACATCCTCTGGAGACAGCGGCTGCGGGATCCCCGGCGTGAGCGTACGCGGGACGGCCGCCGCCGCATCTCTGAGTAGCACGGCCCGCTCTCGCAGGCTGCTGCTGACCGTCCCGGTGCCGCGCCGCATCGCCCCCAGCTCGGCCTGCACTCGGTCCCGATGCGGGCCCTTCCACCGCATCCGGTCCATCAAGGCGCTGATCGGCTGAAGCACTTCATCAATCGCCTCGGCCAGATCCTCATGTTCATGCGCCAATCGGCTCAAATCATCATGCAGCGACATCCCCGTAATCCCATCCGATCGAGTCGGGCGGTGTGAGAATACTTCCACATTGTGTAAAGACGGGCTAGGTTCTAGTCCCGTGGAGCCGGAACGGGTGGTCGACGCCGACGATCTGGAACGACTGGCCAAGCTGCTCACCGACAAACGACAACTGGCGGAGCAGTACTACGCACGGGCATGCCGACTTGTGGGACAGGCCCAGGCCACCCCGCTGGCGGCCATGCTGCGATGGGCCGGGGAAACCGCCACAGAACTGGGCAACCGCGCCGCGATCGCCCGCTCCGCGGAAAGGGCGGAGACCCATTCGGCGCGTTGTCGGAATTCGGCCTCACCACTGCGATCGGCACAGTTTCCGGCCAGGATAGAACACGGCTCAAAAAAGACCTAAAATCAGTCATCGATCGCAGTGCGACAGCCCGTCCGGAACAACGCACAGAGGCGATCCGTCAATTCTTCGCAAAACTGACCGCGGCCGAACGAGCCTCGCTCGCCATCGAACAGCCCGACGTCGTCGGGCGCCTGGACGGCGCTCCGGCCACAGTGCGCTACGCCGCCAACCGGCTCCTGATCGAGCGCGCCCTCGCTCATGAACAGAAGGACCTGGCCGCGTTGAAGGCCAGCGACCCGAAAAATCCCCAGGTGACACTCCTGGAGAAGCGGGTGGCCCGCATGGCGGAATTCCTCCAACCCCGGGTGACCGGCGACGGCCGGTCCGTGCCGCGCCAGTTCCTGCTGTTCGATCCGGCCGGCGACGGCCGCGTCGCGGAGGTCTTCGGCGACCTCGCCAAGGCCAAACACGTCGCCGTCATGGTGCCGGGCATCACCAACCGACTCGACAACTACGACAGCATCGCGAACGATGCGGTGGCTCTCTTGAAGGATCGTGCCTCTGGTGGGGAACTCCCGGAGAGCGCCGTCATCACCTGGCTCGGATATGACACACCCGAGTTCGGCGACTCGGTGCTGCCCACGAAGGCCAAAGCAGGGGCTCCGGCTCTTCATTCGTTCCGGGCGGGGCTGGAGGCGGTCAAGGGGGCGAAGTTCGCGCTGTTCGCCCATAGTTACGGCACGCTGCTGTCCAGCAAGGCCCTACAGGAGGGGACCCCGTTCGACTCGGTCGTGTTCATGGGGAGCCCCGGGCTCGGCCCCACCATCAAGAGCGCGGCCGATCTCAAGCTTAAGCCCGCCACCCAGGTGTTCGCCATGCGTGCCCCGGGCGACTGGGTCTCCTACACGGAAGCACACGGCAGGGATCCCGCGGAGATGGCCGACATCCGACGGCTGGCCACCGGCCGATCGTCCGGTCACTCCGAGTACTACATACCGAAGAACACGAGCTTGGATAATCTACAGACCATCCTCACCGGTGACGGGTGTGTTCAGACCTTCATGGGGTCGCCGAAGCTGGATGACGAGCAGTTCGGCGCCGCCAACGTACGGGTCCTGGTCAAGGAACTGCAGAGCAGGGTTCCGCAATGGAAGGCGGGCGAACTCGCCACGGCGTTCGAGCCGATTATCAAAGGGGTAATGAACGGCGGCACGGACATACCCACGCTCGTTGCCCTGACGACGAAAACGCTCGCCGACTCCGGCCTCGGCGGCTACTTCGCCTCACAGGACATCGCACAAATCGTCGGCAGGTCCCTCACGGAAGCCGGACCCAATCAGAGATGACCTTCCCGCTCAGGCTTCGCCTCCTCGCCGCAGTCTTGGCCCCGCTCGCGCTTGTGAGTGCCTGCACAAGAGAATCGGAGATGAAAATGACCCCTGGGGAGTCTCGGCAGGTCTTCATCGCCGAGGCCAAGGCCATCATCCAGGCAGTCTTCCCCGACGCCGACCCTCTCGTCGTCGTACAGGTGAAGGACGCACCCTGCGGTGGGCCAGTCGGCACCGAACACACCAGCGTCAAAAGCGCCATCAATGTCCACAGCGACGCAACCGACAAGAACCTCAACCCGGACGACGTGTTCCAGAAAGTCCTCACAGTGCTGCGCCAACGCGGCTGGACCATCAACTACAGCCATACTCGCGTAGCCGGCGCCGAACACGCAGGTGTGGGCGGCATCAGCGCCGGAGTGGGAGAGTCACCCGTCGGAATCAACATCTTCGGTGACACGGAATGTGTGAAGAACCCCCGCGAGTAACCTGACCTCAGTTTCCCTGATCCTGTCTCCGGGTGCCCATAAATGGGCCATGCGAGACGTGGGCCGGGCCCCGCCGGGCGGGGCGGCCACGGAGGGCGAGGTGCTAGCTCTCTACGAGCCTGAGAACTCCGTAGTCGTAGCCACGGCGCCGGTAGACGACGCTGGGCTGGCCCCCTTCCTTGTCCCGGAAGAGGTAGAAGTCGTGACCCACGAGCTCCATCTCGAGGAGCGCCTGGTCGATCGTCATGGGGTCGGCCTTGTGGAACTTCTCGCGTACGATCAGTGGTCCTTCGCCGTCCATCTCGATGGGCACGATGGGCTCGGAACTCTCGGCCCGCCCTCCGGCGGTCTCCGCCGGGATCTCGGCGACCGGCTCCGGCTCCTGCCGGACGGTCGTGATCACCCCCTGCGCGCCCTCCGTCACCGCGGTGAGCTCTGCCATCGAGGGAGGGCAGTTCTTCCCGTGATGGATCTTGCGGCGATCGGCGAGCCGCCTCAGCCGCTCCTCCAGCTTGCCGATGGCTATGTCCAGCGCCGAGAACCGGTCGTCCGCGCAGGCCTCCGCGCGGATTGCTGGGCCCCGCGAGTGGATCGTCAGCTCCACCCGTTCACGCTGCCCGCTCTGCCGGTGATTGGGCTCCTTCGAGACCTCTACGTCGATCTGGATGAGCTTGTTGTTGAGCTTCTGGATTCTGGCCAGCTTGGACGTCACTTGATCGCGGAACCGGTCACCCACAGTGGTGTGCCGTCCCTTGACGATGATTTCCACGCAAAGCCCCCCTTCGCACATCGACGGTGGTGCACGCGCTCCTGGACACCCGTCCGGCCGACCTGGTCTTCGTCCCCACATCCGCCTGCTGAGGGGTTCGCAGCTCACTCGCCACTACTGCCCTTCTCCTCTTACGGGGGACATCTGGACCCCCGGGAGGGCAGGACTTACCTCTAAGCCGCACCGTGATCGGTCGACCAAGAGTCGCCTTACGTGGGCCGTTTCGCCTGCGGCTGGCATCGGCTAGCCAGGCCGGACCCCACGAGGGAGTCGGCCCGGCGCAACCACGGACCCGAACGGGTGCCATGTCTGAACGCTAGTCGCTACCGCCTCGAATGTCAGCCAGGAGATCGGCTAAACGATCACTTTGCGTGATCCCGGTTGCCGTCTCGCCGCCGGAAAATTCGTGGTCATATTCTGGGAATCCCCGCAACCGCGGCATCCACACCTGCATTGAGCAGGGAAGTCGCCGCGAACCAGGCCGATAGCCGCGCCCCGGCGGGAAGCCGCGAACTTGCCCCAGTCTTTACGGTGAGTAATGTTCACCAATCCGGCGTCTCCGGCGTGTCGCGGCTACGGTCACCGCCGCGGACGGCTCCGCCCCGGCGGCACGCAGCGCCCTGGCCGCCTCCGCCAGCGTCGTCCCCGTCGTGACGACGTCGTCCACCAGGACCACGGCGACGGCCCCAGGACCGCGCCCAGCGGCCCGTAGCCGCGCCACCGGGCCCGGCACGGCCTCGAACGCCCCGGACAGGTTGACGGCCCGCTCCGCCGATCCCAGCCCCGCCTGGTCGGCGACGCGCCTGCCCTGCCGCAGCAGGGGCGCGAGGACGGCGGGCCGGCCTCGCCGGCACAGCTCGCGGGCCGCCGCCGCGGTGAAGGCGCGGACGGGGTCGTGTCCCCGGCGGCGGGAGGCGGCCCGGGCGCTCGGCACCGGCACCAGCCACACCTCCCGGTACGCTCCCCCGCCCGCCGCCCACGCGGTCACGCAGGCGCTCACGGAGGCCGCCAGGACCGGCACGAGGGCCGTACGGCCGCGTTCCTTGCAGGCGAGGATCATCCGGCGGGCCGCGCCGTCGTAGGCGGTGGCCGACCAGCAGTCCGGCAGGCCCGCAGGCGGCGGGTCAGGCGGGCGGGGAGCCGGTTCCCGCAGCAACTCGGCCGTGCAGGACGGGCAGGCCGAAGCGCCCGAAGCGCCGCATCCGGCGCAGCGGGGCGGGAGGATCAGATCGAGCAGGGCGGACGGCACGCCCTCAGGATGCCGCCCGGCACCGACAATCCACGTCGCGCGGTCAGCCGAGGGGATAGACGGGGTTGGTGGCGCCGTTGTCGGCGCGCGGGGTCCAGGCGTGCTTGTCCACGCTGTAGGTGAGCACCTGGCCCTCGTCGGCCGCCGCGAGGACGTGGTCGGGGACGGCGGCGATCGACTTGATCTTCGAGTCGAGTTTGATGGGGCCGTCGTTGGGGACCACGCCCTCCATCACCGACCAGGTGGCGAGCTCCTGACCGCTGCTGCCCTCGGACAGCACGAGCAGATCGGCGGCGTCCTGCCAGGCGATGTCCTTGATCTTCCGCGCGTCGCGCGGCTCGATGAGCGACCGTACGGACTCGATCCGCGTCTGCTGGCCGTTGCGGACGATCGTGCCGATCTTCACGGAGGTGCCGAGTCCGTCGTCGACGATCGCGGCGATCCGGGCTCCGTCGCGGGAGACCCGCAGCTCGATGATCCGCCCGTACGACAGGTCGTCGTCGATGTCCACGCGGCGGGCCCGGCCGTTCTCGGCCGTCCAGACCCGGCTCTCGTGCGGGTTCACCCTCTCGGCCGACCAGACGGCCCCGTAGCGGTCCCAGGAGGGCGGGCTCATGTCCCCGCCCGCGATCCACCGCTGCCACTGGCTGTTCGGGGTCATCGGGGCGACGTAGACGCCGTCGCCGTTGACCAGGGCGGCCACGAGGGGCGGGAACTGGTTGGTGTTGGAGACGGCCGGCTGGGAGAACTTCCCGGCCTGCTCGCCGGCCGCGCCCGGCACCGGCGTGCCGTCGCCCTTCTCCTTGAACTGCAGCAGCCTGCCGCCCTGCATGTAGTACGCCTGCAGGGAGCCGGCCAGCACGTTCGGGTCGTACCGCGCGTAGTCGGCGGGCCGGAACCGCATCCCGGACTCGCCGTTCACGCGGATCTCGACGGTCCGGCCGGTGACCAGTTCGCCGAGCGTCCACACGAGCTGCGCCTTCAGCGCGTCGAGGCGGTCGGTGGGCACCGACTCCAGCTCCGAGGAGAAGTCGAGCACGACCGTGTCGCCCTCGACGGTGATCCGGTTGAGCCGGGTGCCCGGCGGGAACGCGCTGCTCACCGCGTTCCTGATGGACGAGGTCGGCCCGGCGAGCAGGCGGCGGACCAGCGTCTCGGGCACGCCCCTGCTGGGTTCGATCGGCACCCACACCCGGTCGGCCACGAGGCCGATCTCCCGGGTGGCGGGCGGGTAGTAGAGGTCTACTTTCCGGTACGCACGCCACAGGTCGTCGTACGACAGGAGGCGGGCGTCGGGCGGCACGTCGATCCGCCACTCGCCGTTCTGCTTGACCAGCGTGAACGGCTCGACGAGGTTGCCGGCGGCCGGGGTGGACCTGCCCTCCGCGTCGATCGTGGCGACCGCCGTGCCCTTCAGCGTCACCGTCGTCCGCGTGGCCTCCTGGAGATTCTGCGCGCGGTCCGACTCGATCTTGCCCTCGTAGATGCGGGTCTGCCGCCACGGGTTCCAGTGCTTGGCCGCGCCCGGGGTGAGGTACTCCCTGGCGATGGTGAGCTCGGAGTCGTCGAAGGCCGCCATGGCGGCCTGGAAGCCCTTGACGATGTCCTCGGGCGGGGCGCCCTTCTTGGGCGGGGTCGCGATGAGCCGCACGTACGGCTGGCTGAGCGTGTCCTTGCCGTGGTCCTCCTGGGCGGCGCGGGGACTGCCGCTCGTGGGCACGGTCGGCGCACCCGGCCCCGCCGGAGACCAGGACGAGCGCCGCGCCCGCGGCGGCGGTGAGACGGCGGGCGCCGAGCCGCTCACTCCGCATCGAAGGCCCCCGCATCCACGTTCTCCCGCGCCCTCGGCGCCGTCTCCGCCGGCGCCGGGGTCAGGACCGGTGTCGTATGGCCGCGCCACGTGCGCCGCATCTCGACCTCCGGCGGCACGAGCGGCAGCGGCGATCCGCGCAGCGGGGCCCCGGCCACGCGCGGCAGCGACAGGCGGAACTGGCTGCCCTCCCCCGGCGCGCCCCACGCCTGGAGCCAGCCGCCGTGCAGCATGGCGTCCTCCCGCGAGATCGCCAGGCCGAGCCCGGTGCCGCCGATGGTCCGGGCACGCGAGGGGTCGGCCCGCCAGAAGCGGTCGAACACCATCGTCTCCTCGCCCGGCTTGAGGCCGACCCCGTGGTCGCGTACGGCCACGGCCACCGCGTCGCGGTCGGCGCCGAGCGTGACGACGATGTCCTTGCCCTCGCCGTGCTCGATGGCGTTGAAGAGCAGGTTGCGCAGGATGCGCTCGACCCTGCGGCTGTCCACCTCGGCCATGCACGGCTCGTTGGGCAGGCGCAGCTCGAACCGGGTGGCCTGCCGCTCGGCGAGCGTCTCGGAGTCGCCCACCGCGCGCAGGACCACGTCGCGCATGTCGACGGGCTCCAGGTCGAGGGTGGCCGCCCCCGCGTCGTAACGGCTGATCTCCAGCAGGTCGGCGAGCATCGACTCGAAGCGTTCGAGCTGGTTCTGCATGAGCTCGGCGGCCCGCGCGGAGGCGGGGTCGAAGTCCTCGCGGCCCTCGTACAGCAGGTCGGCGGCCATGCGGACGGTCGTCAGCGGTGTGCGCAGCTCGTGGGAGACGTCGGAGACGAACTGCCGCTGCACCTGGGAGAGCTCCTCCAGCTGGTGGATCTTCACGGCGAGGTTGGACGCCATCTCGTTGAACGACGTCGCCAGCCGGGCGAGGTCGTCCTCGCCGCGCACCTTGAGCCGCTCCTCCAGCCGGCCGGCGGCGAGCCGTTCCGCCGCCTGGCGCGCGAGCCGTACGGGGGTGACCACCTGCCGGGTGACCAGCGAGGCGACGCCGGCCAGCAGCAGCACGAGCGCGGCTCCCGCGCCGAAGACCATCTGCTGGACCGTGAGCAGCGTCTTCTCCTCGTCGCCGAGCGGGAAGACGTGGTAGATCTCGTAGGTTCCGTTCACCCGGCCGCCGACGACCCAGGCGCTCTCGGGCTGCTTCGCGCCGATGTACCGGATCTTCACGGTCTGCACCCAGAGCGACTGCTCCTCGCTGCTCTGGACCTTCGCGCGCAGCAGGGCCGGGATGCTCGACCAGTCGACCTGACCGGACGCCCGGCCCTCGCCGACCGAGCCCTCGTTGAAGATGACGACGTCGTAGCGGCCGCCGGAGCGGTCGGTCAGCGCCTTGGCGGCCGCGTCGACGGGGTTCACCGTCTGCCCCTGGGCGGTGCCGTCCTGCGAGATGTCGGTCGAGTCCGCGGGCTGCGTGAGGTAGCCGCTCGCGGTCGCGATGTTCGCCCGCGACTCCTCGACCGCGGACACCTCGGTGCTGGTCAGCACCGAGGCGACGATCGACTGCATCAGGAAGACGCCGAGGACGACCACGACGGCCATCGACAGCACCAGGGTGCTGGTGACGACGCGAAGCTGGAGCGAGCGCCGCCAGGCGTGCCGCAGCCGGCCCGCGAGGCGGCGCGCGCGCCTGCGGACCCCGCGGGCGATCTGCCCCGGGGTCCGGCGACGGCGTTTCCTCGCGGAGACCGGCATGACGGTGACGTGCGGCTTACGCCGGGCCGGCCTTGTAGCCCACACCCCGGACCGTGACGACGATCTCCGGGTGCTCGGGGTCCTTCTCGATCTTCGCGCGCAGACGCTGGACGTGCACGTTCACCAGACGGGTGTCGGCGGCGTGCCGGTAGCCCCAGACCTGTTCGAGCAGCACCTCGCGGGTGAAGACCTGGCGGGGCTTGCGGGCCAGCGCGACCAGCAGGTCGAACTCCAGCGGCGTGAGGTTGATGGTCTCCTCGCCGCGCTTGACCGAGTGGCCGGCCACGTCGATGGTGATGTCGCCGATCTGCAGGATCTCCGGCGTGGGCTCGTCGGTGCGGCGCAGTCGGGCGCGCACGCGGGCGACGAGCTCCTTGGGCTTGAACGGCTTGACGATGTAGTCGTCCGCGCCGGACTCCAGGCCGAGCACCACGTCGATGGTGTCGCTCTTGGCCGTGAGCATCACGATCGGGACCCCGGACTCGGCGCGGATGCGGCGGCAGACGTCGATGCCGTCGGCACCGGGGAGCATCAGGTCGAGCAGGACGAGGTCCGGCCGGGTGTCCCTGAAGGCGTCGAGCGCCTTGTCGCCATCGGACACGAACGACGGCTCAAAGCCCTCCCCGCGCAAGACGATGCCGAGCATCTCGGCGAGAGCGGCGTCGTCGTCGACGACCAGCACGCGTCCTTTCATGGCCCCTCATTCGTACGCGTATGGGAGATTTGGGCGTTTGTCACAGTTTCCCCCGCAGGCTACCGTGGCCACCGCTTTGGTGTTACACGACCACGACAGAGGTTGGAGTTTAGGCGCAGCAGACGAAGCGCGCGATTATCTGACCAGATGCGGTCACACCGGCGGGAATCCCGTGGTGCGGTCACGTTCCAAGTGTGCGCCCACACCCCCGTTTCGGCCATCCCCCAACAGCCCTCCCGTACGGCCGCGCGGCACGCGCGTACATCATGCCAGGATTGGGACATGACAGACGGCCCCGGCTCCACCCCCGACATGCCCTCCGGCTGGGCGGCCGAGCAACCTCCCCCGTACGGCGGGGCCGCCGGGGCGGCCGGGCCCTCCTGGGCCTCTCCCGGCGCCGGCGCGCCGCAGGGCGCGAACCCGTCCGCTTCGTACCCGTCCACCCCGCCCCCGTCCACTCCGTACGCGCCCTATGCGGGCGGGCAGTACGGGTACCGGGCGCCGGACGCGCCCCGGCCGGGCATCATCCCGCTGCGCCCGTTGACGCTCGGCGACATCCTCGACGGCACGATCAAGCTGATCCGGTCGAACCCCAAGGCCACGCTCGGCCTGTCGGCGATCGTGGCGGCGGTGACCGGAATCCCGGCCGCGATCGGGCAGGCCATCTCGTTCGGCTCGATCGGCGACCTCATGGCCGACCCGTACGCCACCGACGCGGTGAACGGGCCGCTCGCCGGAGTGGCCGCGCAGTACATCGGGGCGATCATCAGCTACATCATGACGTTCGTCGGCACCACGATCCTCACGGGCGTCCTCACCCGGGTGCTGGGCCGCGCGGTGTTCGGCGGGCGCATCACGGTGGGCGAGGCGTGGCGGCTGGCGCGGTCGCGGGTGCCCGCGCTCTTCGGGCTGGTGCTGCTGCAGGCGCTCATTCTCCTGCTGCCGTTGCTGGCGCTCGTCGCGGTGCTCGTGAGCCTCGCGGCGGCCAACGCGTTCGACGGCACGGGGAACGCCGGCGCGGGGGCCGCGGTCCTCGTCGTCCTGCTGTTCTTCGCGGCCTACGTCCCTTATCTGCTGTTCTTCTACACGCGCCTGTCGCTGTCGGCCCCCGCCATCGTGCTGGAGGGCCGCGGGGTCACCGACGCCATGAGCCGGTCGTGGCGGCTGGTGAAGGGCGACAGCTGGCGGGTGCTCGGCATCCTGCTGCTCACCGCCATACTCGCGGCCATCATCAGCAGCGTGCTCGCGATCCCGTTCACGTTCGGCGGCTCGCTCATCGGGATGCTGAGCGGCGGCACCGCCGGCGGCACCGCGATCGCGGCGCTCCTCCTGGCGGTCGGCCAGGTCATCGCCTCCATGATCACTTATCCCTTCCAGGCGGGCGTGGCCGGGCTGCTGTACGCCGACAGGCGGATGCGGGCCGAGGCGTTCGACCTCGTGCTCCAGACGGCGGCGGCGCAGAACCAGTCGCAGGGCTGGGTCCACGCCGGGGTCGACGACCTGTGGCACCCCAGCTACGCCGCCGGGACGGGACCGGGCTCCGGGCCGTACCACGGGGCTCCGCCGTACGGGCCGTACGGGCCGTACGGGCCGCAGGCGTGACGACCGTGCGGGCGGCGGCGCTGCTCGCCTCGCCGGTCGACGTCGGCCGCGACCAGGCCGCGCGGGAGGCCGCGCGCGAGCTGTCCGGGGCGGGCTACCAGCACGAGGCGCTGGTCGACCGGCTGCAGCGGGAGATCTCCCAGTTCCTCGGCGATTTGATGAGCGGCGGCGGGACGGGCGGGGGCGGCGTGACGTCGCTCGTCGTGATCGCCGTCGTCCTCGCGGTCCTGGCCGTGCTGCTCCTGTGGGCCCTGCGCCGTTTCTCCGGCGGCCGGCGTACGGCGAGCGGCGCCGTTTTCGGGCAGCGTGAGCGGACGGCCGCCGAACATCGCGCCGAGGCCGAACGCCTGGCGGCCGAGGGCGGCTGGGCCGGGGCCATCCGGGAGCGGCTGCGCGCGATCGCCCGCGAACTGGAGGAACGCGCGATCGTCAGCCCGATGCCGGGCCGTACCGCCGTGGAACTGGCCGAGGTCGCCGGGCAGGCGCTGCCGCCCCACGCGGCGGACCTGCGCGCGGCGGCACGCCTGTTCGACGACGTGACCTACGGCGGGGCGGGCGGCACCCGGGAGGGCTACCTGACGCTCACCGCCCTGGACGAGCGCCTGCGGTCGGCCCGCGCGGGCGTGGCCGCATGACCGCCGTGACCGGCCCGGCGAAAGCCCGCAGCCGAGGACGGCAGACGGCCTGGGCCGCGCTGCTGGTGGTGCTCGTGCTGGTCACGGCGGTGCTGCCCCTGCTGCTGACGGGAGGCCAGTCCGGCGGCCGCACCCTCGATCCCGACGACACCTCGCTGAACGGCAGCGCCGCACTCGCCCGGCTGCTGGAGGCGCACGGGGTGGAGGTGACCCGGGTGGAGACCCCCGGCGCGGCGGTGGCCGCCGCCGGGCCGCACACCCTGCTGCTGGTCACCGAGGCGAGCTTCCTGGACCGCGCCGCCGCCGGTCGCGTCTCCGCGGCTTTCGGCGACCGGCTCATCGTGGGCTTCGTGCCGTACCTCGACGTGCTCGCCCCCGGCGTACGCAGGCAGGGCGAGGCGCGCACCCGGTCCCGGGCCCCGGAGTGCGCGCTGCGGGAGGCGGTGCGGGCCGGCAACGCCTACACCGGGGGCGTGTCCCTCACCGGGCCGTCGGGGGCCACGGGCTGCTACCCGGCCGGCGACGGGCACACCATGGTCCGCTACACGCTGGACGGGCACACGGTGACCGTGCTGGGCGACGCGTCGTTCATGACCAACCTGCGCCTCGCGGAGGACGGCAACGCGGCGCTCGCGCTGAACCTCGCCGGGGCGCGGCAGAAACTCATCTGGCTCGCCGAGCCCGACGACCCGGCCGAGGCGGGCGGTCCCGGCGACCCCGGCGAGGGGGCGGACGGGCAGGCCCGCTCGCTCGGCGACCTCATCCCCCGCGGCGTGAAGTGGGCGGTCCTCCAGCTCGCCGTCGCGGTGGCCCCTGGCCGCCCTGTGGCGAGGGCGCAGGCTCGGGCCCGTCGTGGCCGAGCGCCTGCCCGTGGTCGTGCGGGCCGCGGAGACCGTGGAGGGGCGCGGACGCCTGTACCGGTCCCGCCGGGCCAGGGACCGGGCCGCCCTCGCGCTGCGGGCCGCCGCGGCCGACCGGCTCGCCCCCCCGCCTCGGACTGCCCCGCACCGCGACCGCGGAGGAGGTCGCCGTCGCCGCGGCCACGCGCACCGGCCGCGACCCTGAGCCGGTGCTGACGCTGCTGTGCGGCCCGCCGCCCAGTGACGACACCGCGCTGGTGACCCTCGCCGCCCACCTGGACACACTCGAAAGGCAGGTACGAGATTCGTGACCACACCTGAATCGGACGCGGACGCCGCCCGCGAGGCGCTCGCGGCGCTGCGGGCGGAGGTGGCCAAGGCGGTCGTGGGCCAGGACCCGGTCGTCACCGGCCTGGTCATCGCGCTGCTCTGCCGGGGTCACGTGCTGCTCGAGGGCGTGCCCGGCGTGGCCAAGACCCTGCTCGTACGCACGCTGTCGGCCACGCTCGCGCTGGACTTCAAGCGGGTGCAGTTCACCCCCGACCTGATGCCGGGCGACGTCACCGGGTCGCTGGTCTACGACGCCAGGACGGCGGAGTTCGAGTTCCGCGAGGGGCCGGTCTTCACCAACCTGCTGCTCGCCGACGAGATCAACCGCACGCCGCCGAAGACGCAGGCCGCCCTGCTGGAGGCGATGGAGGAACGGCAGGTCAGCGTCGAGGGCTCGGCCCGCGCGCTGCCGGACCCCTTCATCGTCGTGGCGACGCAGAACCCCGTCGAGTACGAGGGCACCTACCAGCTCCCCGAGGCGCAGCTCGACCGGTTCCTGCTCAAGCTGACCGTGCCGCTGCCGCCGCGGGAGCAGGAGATCGCCGTCCTCGAACGGCACGCGCTCGGCTTCGACCCGCGCGACCTGACGGAGATCAAGTCCGTGGCGTCCGCGGCCGACCTCGGCGGCGGGGCGCCGGGCGGTCGCGCAGGTCCGACGCGGGCGCGAGGTGCTCGGCTACATCGTGGACGTCGCACGGGCCACCCGGCAGTCGCCCTCGCTCCAGCTCGGCGTCTCGCCGCGCGGGGCCACCGCCCTGCTGGCCGCCGCACGGGCGTGGGCGTGGCTGTCGGGACGGTCGTACGTGACGCCGGACGACGTGAAGGCCCTGGCGCGGCCCGCCCTGCGCCACCGGATTGGGCTGCGCCCGGAGGCCGAACTGGAGGGTGCCACCCCGGACGGCATCCTGGAGGGCATCCTGGCCGCCGTCCCCGTTCCCCGGTGAGGGCCGCGTGGCGCTGACCGGACGCGCGGGACTGCTCGCCGCCCTCGCCGCGATCGTCGTGCTCCTCGCCCCCGAGCCCGGCCTGGTCGTGCTGGCCGCTGCGCTCGTGCTCACCGTGCTCGTGGCGGCCGACCTGCTGCTCGCGGGCGCGTGCGCGGGCTGCGGTTCCAGCGCGACGGCGAACGGCGGGTGCGGCTCGGCAGTCGGCGGCGATCGGCCTCGTGGTGGACAACCCGGGCCCGCGGCGGGTCCGGGGCGTGCTGCGGGACGCCTGGCAGCCCTCGGCCGGGGCCGCCGTGCGCCGGGTGACGCTCGACGTGCCGGCTCGCCAGCGGCGGCGCCTGGTCACGACGCTGACGCCCACCCGCAGGGGCGACCGGGAGGCCGTCGCCGTGACGGTCCGCTCGGTCGGACCGCTGGGCCTGGCGGCGCGGCAGCGGACGTTCCACGTGCCGTGGACCGTCCGGGTGCTGCCGCCGTTCCTCAGCCGCAGGCACCTGCCGGCGCGGCTGGCCCGGCTGCGCGAGCTCGACGGACGGCACCCCGCGCTGGTGCGCGGCCAGGGCACCGAGTTCGACTCGCTGCGCGAGTACGTGGTGGGCGACGACGTCCGCTCGATCGACTGGCGGGCGAGCGCCCGGCGCAGCGACGTCGTCGTGCGCACCTGGCGGCCCGAGCGCGACCGCCGCGTGCTGATCGTGCTCGATACGGGCCGCACCTCCGCGGGGCGGGTCGGCGTGGCGCCTGTCGGCGGTGACCGGCTCTCCGGCTGGCCGCGTCTGGACTGGTCGATGGACGCCGCGCTGCTGCTGGCCGCGCTCGCCGCGCGGGCCGGCGACCGCGTCGACTTCCTCGCCTACGACCGGGCCGTACGGGCCCAGGTGTCCGGCGCGTCGCGCACGGAACTGCTGTCGTCGCTGGTGAACGCGATGGCGCCGATCGAGGCGGAGCTGGTCGAGGCCGACGCCGCCGGGATGGTGGCGGCCGTGCTGTCCAGGGCCAGGCGGCGCTGCCTGGTCGTGCTGCTGACCGACCTGAACGCCACGGCCATGGAAGAGGGCCTGCTGCCCGTGCTGCCCGGCCTGTCGTCCCGGCACATGGTCCTGGTGGCCTCGGTCGCCGATCCACGGGTGGCCGGCATGGCGGCCGGGCGCGGCACCGCCGAGGCCGTCTACGACGCCGCGGCGGCCGAGCGGCTGCGCGGCGAGCGGCGCGAGATCACCGCGGTGCTGCGCCGCCACGGCGTGGAGGTCGTGGACGCCCTGCCCGAGGACGTCGCCCCGGCGCTCGCCGACGCGTACCTCGCTCTGAAGGCCGCCGGTCGGCTCTGAGTCTCCCGCGGTGGTCTCAGGAGGTCGGGGCGAGGTCGGGGGCGTGCTCGATGTCCCCCGTCTCGTTCGCGCGTTCCGCCCGGCGGCCGAAGACGATCACGTACGCGAGGAAGAGCACCTCCGCGAGGGCCCCGATCGAGATGCGCGCCCAGGTCGGCAGGCCCGACGGGGTGACCCCCGCCTCGATGAGCCCGGAGACGAACAGCACCACGACCAGGCCGAGCGCGACGCTCATCACGGCCCTGCCCTGCTCGGCCAGCGCCTCCGCGCGCCGCCTCGGGCCGGGGTCGACGACGGTCCAGCCGAGGCGCATCCCGGCGCCCGCCGCCAGGAAGACAGCGGTCAGCTCCAGCATGCCGTGCGGCAGGATCAGGCCCCAGAACACGTCCGCCTTGCCGTGCGCGTGCATGAGACCACCGATCAGGCCGACGTTCAGCGCGTTCTGCAGCAGGACGTACGGGATGAACACGCCGAGCAGGATCGCGGAGACCACGACCTGCATGGACAGCCAGGCGTTGTTCAGCCACACGTGCCCGGCGAACGACGCGGCCGGGTTCTCCGAGTAGTAGTCGGCGAAGTCGTGCTCGACGAGTTGCCTGATCTCCTCGGGCGTGCCGACCACGGCCTGCACGCCCGGGTCGTTCGCCACCCACACGCCCACGACGTACGCGACCGCGAGTGAGGCCACTGTGGCGCCGATCCACCATCGGCGCGCCCGGTAGGCCACCACGGGGAACGACACCGTGAAGAACCGGACGACCTCTCGCCAGGCCGGGCTGTGGGCGCCGGTGACGGCCGCGCGGGCCCTCGCCACCAGCGACGACAGGCGTCCGACGAGAAGGGCGTCGGACGACCCCGACCGCACGATGGACAGGTGGGTCGCCGCCCGCTGGTAGAGCTCGACCAGTTCGTCGACCTCCGCGCCGCGCAGCCTGCGCTGCCGCCGTACGAGATCGTCCAACCGGTCCCAGGACGGCTTGCTCGCGGCGACGAACGCATCGATGTCCACGGATCGGACCCTATCGGCGGTAGCCGCGAGGTGCGCGGCCGTGTCTGGACTGAGGAGCGCGCGCAGCGAGGAACGAGCGAGCACGCACCGAGGGAAGACACGGACTGTCGGCGCCCGAGCCGCCGTGCCGAAGGCGTGGCAATCAAACACAGTAGGGTGCGCAGTGTGTCCGAAGTCGTGACCGGCGAGGCGGTCGTCGTAGAGGTTCGCGTCGCCCAGCTCCCCAGCCGCGCCCTGGCCTTCCTCATCGACTGGGCCGTCCAGTGGGCCGTCATCATCCTGGCCGTCGTGCTGGTCGCGCAGGCGTCCCTGGTGACCGACGAGTCGCTGGCCACCGGGCTGCTCATCCTGTTCGTCGTGCTGGTCACGGTGGGCTACCCGGTCGCGTTCGAGACGATCACCAGGGGCCGCTCGCTGGGCAAGCTCGCCCTCGGCCTGCGCGTGGTGAGCGACGACGGCGGGCCGGAGCGCTTCCGGCAGGCGCTGTTCCGCGGGCTCGCCGGGTTCCTGGAGTTCTGGACGTTCGTCGGCGCCCCCGCGCTCATCACGTCGCTCCTCAACCAGCGCGGCAAGCGCCTCGGGGACGTGTTCGCCGGGACGACCGTCATCGGGGAGCGTTCGCCGCACCAGGCGCCGCCGCCGGAGATGCCTCCGCCGCTCGCGTCGTGGGCCGCGACGCTGGAGCTGTCCGGGCTGTCCGACGACCTGGCCAACACCGCCCGGCAGTACCTGTCCCGGTGGCACCAGCTCAGCCCGCGGATGCGCGAGGAGATGGGGCTGCGCGTGGCCGGGCAGATCAGCGCGCAGGTGGCGCCGCCGCCCCCGCCCGGCGTTCCGCCGTACGCCTATCTGGCCGCCGTGCTGGCCGAGCGCAGGCGCCGCGAGGAGATGCGGCTCGCCCGGGCCCGTTCCACGCCCCCGCCGTACGGCCCACAGGGGTACGGCGCGCAGGGGCACCGGGTGCCGGCGCCTCCCCCGCCGCCACCGCCGCAGCCGAGGGAGGCGGGACCGCCGCACGGAGAGGCTCCGAGGACATCGGGCGGATTTGTTCCTCCCGTTTAGGTGTAGATCCCGATTTGCGGGGCACCTGTGGTCATTGCAGGTCATGGGGCATACCTGCAGTGGGGTTGAGGCGGGCATCGCCGGTGCGTTGCGGGAGAGGCCGCACCGGAGATGCCCGCCTCCTTGTATCACTCGGACGGGTCACTCAGGCTTTCAGTGGCCGCCAGGCACACCCTCGCCGTGCTCACGGTACGAGCCCTGGCTCTGCACGTTGAGGATGTCCATCTTCACGCTGCCGGCCTGGTTCGTACGCGAATCGTTGATCTTCAGGACGTCGAGTCCCAAGTTGAAGTCGCTGCCGTAGATGTAGCCGTTGTAGTAGTACGCCGACCAGAAGCCGCCGCTCAGCGGCTGCGACCACGGGCCGCGCTCGAAGTAGCCGATCTCCTGCGGGTGGGCCGAGTCGGTGAAGTCCCAGATCGAGACGCCGCCCTGGTACCACGCCTGCACCATGATGTCGCGGCCCTTGACCGGGATCAGCGAGCCGTTGTGCGCGACGCAGTTCTCGGTGTCCGCCTGATAGCGGCCGATCTTGAAGTAGCTCCTGAAGGTGAGCTTGTTGCCGGGGGCGATGTCGTAGATGGCGTCGGCGCCGCGGTTCGGGCCGATCGCCTCGTTGCAGGTGGCCCGGGAGCCGCCGCCGAGCTCGTCGGTGAAGACCACCTTGGTGCCGTCGTTGTTGAACGTCGCGGAGTGCCAGAAGGCGAAGTTCTCGTCGTCGCGGACGACGTCGAGAACCTTCGGGTGCTCGAGGTCACGGATGTCCATCAGGATGCCGTCGCCCATGCAGGCGCCCGCCGCCAGGCCCTTCTCGGGGTAGGCGGTGATGTCGTGGCAGCCCTCCGTCGCCGACGTGCGGTACGGGTACTGCTTGCCCGGCTCACCGGGGTTGCCGCCGTCCGGGAACAGCACCGGCGTCGCGATGACGGACGCGGCGGTGGGGTTCTTGAGCGGCACCCTGACGATCGAGATCAGGTCGTGCGGCGGCTGGCAGTCGGGGAAGGTCGCCAGCGGTGCGTAGGAGGAGACGTAGACGTAGACGTTCTCACCGGTCTTGTCCGGCACGAGCGTGTGGGTGTGGGACCCGCAGTTCGTCTCCACCGACTTGATGTACTTCGGATTCGACTTGTCGCTGACGTCGAAGATGCGGATGCCCTCCCATGACTCCTTGACCGACGCCGGCTGTGCCGTGCTGGAGCACGAGTCGTTGTTGCGGGAGGAGTCGACGGAGCCGATCAGTAGGTCGCCGTACACGGACATGTCCATCTGGGAGCCGGGGCAGACCACCGAGCTCACCACTGCCGGCTGCTTCGGGTTCCTGATGTCGAAGATCGTGAACCCGCCGTAGTTGCCGACGTAGGCGTAGTCGCCCTGGAAGGCGATGTCGGTGTTGATGGTGCCGGCCAGGGCGGCCGGGGTCGGCACGTTCGCGACGTGCGTGACGTTCGCGCTCATCGCGATCTCGTCCGGGGCCAGCACGTCGGCGGCCTGCGCGGGGCCCGCGGACAGGGCCAGGACGACCGCCGCTCCTGCCACGGCCAGCGCACGACCGCTGCGGCGTAAGGTGAACAACTTGCTGTCCTCCATATAAGAGGGAGATAAATGATCAGATCGTCACCTTTGACAGGGATGTCCCGCCAGTTGTCAATCTGTCAAGAAAACTGGCACATGTAGGCCTTTGACCAATTGCCCATGTCGGGTTAGCGTCGTGATCTCTATACGCTCCGTGACAGGGAGGCAGGGTGCGAATCGCATGGCAGGGCGGGGCGCGGCTGGGGCTCGTCCTCGTGGCCGGTGCCGCGTTCTTCCTGAGCGCCTGCGCGGAGGACGTACGCGGAAGTGCCCCCGTCTCGACCGCCCCCGTGATCGCGCCCGGCCGGCCCGGCGAGGAGGCCAGGACCCTGAGCCCGGCCGAGGCCGCCACCGCGGTCCCCTCCCCCTCCGTGAACGCGGCCGACGTGCGGTACGTCCAGGACATGATCGTCCACCATCGGCAGGCACTGGACATGACGGCCCTGGTGCCCGCACGTGCCTCCTCTCCGAAGCTCAAGGCGCTCGCGGACCGCATCCACGACGTGCAGGAGCCGGAGATCCGGGCCATGACGACCTGGCTGGACCAGGAACGCCTCCCCCGGCCCGACCATCACGCGAGCCACGAGGGCATGCCGGGCATGGCCTCCCCGGAGCAGATGAACGCGCTCAGGGCGGCGTCCGGCGCCGCGTTCGACAGCCTGTTCCTCCAGCTGATGGTCGCCCACCACGAGGGCGCGATCACGATGGCCACCACGGTGCTCACCGAGGGCTCGCACCTCACCGTCGAGCAGTGGGCCACGGACGTGATCGCCGAGCAGACCGCCGAGATCCGGCGGATGCGCGAGATGCAGGGGACCTGACGCCTTCTCCGTGCCGCGGGGGACGGTCGACGGTCTGCTGAAGGATTAGGACCCGATGCGCCAGGAGTGGAGATACTCCTCCTGCACGTCGGTGAGCGCGTCGATCGAGATCCCGGCGGCGGCGAGCTTCAGGCGAGCCACCTCGGCGTCGATGTCGGCCGGGACGTCGTACACGCCGGGTTCCAGCCGGGCCGACTCCCGGACCAGCCACGCGACGGCGAGCGCCTGGGCGGAGAACGACATGTCCATCACCGCGGCCGGGTGGCCCTCGGCGGCGGTCAGGTTCACCAGGCGCCCCTCGGCGAGCAGCAGCAGCCTGCGGCCGTCCTCCAGGACGTACTCGTCGGTGTTGGGCCGGATCCCGAAGCGCACCTCGCGCGCCATCTCCTCCAGCGCCCGTACGTCGATCTCGACGTCGAAGTGGCCCGCGTTCGCGAGGATCGCGCCGTCCTTCATGACGGCCAGGTGCTCGGCGCGGATGACGTCACGGTTGCCGGTGACGGTCACGAACACGTCGCCGGTCTCGGCGGCCAGGCTCATCGGCCGTACGTCGTAGCCCTGGAGGGCGGCGTCGAGGGCCTTGACCGGGTCGATCTCGGTGACGATGACCCGCGCGCCGAGGCCCTTGGCCCGCTCCGCGACGCCCCGCCCGCAGAAGCCGAAGCCCGCGACGACCACGGTGCGGCCCGCCAGCAGGACGTTGGTGGCCCGCATGATGCCGTCGAGCGTCGACTGGCCGGTGCCGTAACGGTTGTCGAACATCCGCTTGGTCCGGGTGTCGTTCACCGCGACCATCGGGAAGCGCAGCGCGTTCTCGGAGGCCATCTGGCGCAGCCGGATGATCCCGGTCGTGGTCTCCTCACAGCCGCCGATCACGCCGTCGAGGAGTTCGACCCGCTCGATGTGCAGGGTGTTGACGAGGTCGCATCCGTCGTCGAGCACGACGTTCGGCGCGATGTCGAGCGCCTGGTGAATGTGCCGGTAGTAGGTCGCCTTGTCCACCCCGGCGCGGGCGTGCACGGCGATTCCGTACGTTCTCAGCGCCTCGGCGACGTCGTCCTGCGTGGACAGGGGGTTGGACGCGGCCAGGGCGATCTGGGCGCCGCCCTCCCGCAGCGCCCCGAGGAGCACCGCCGTCTCGGCGGTCACGTGCATGCAGGCGGCGATGCGCAGGCCGTCGAGCGGCCGGTCGGCGCCGAAACCGGCGCCGATCGCCTGGAGGACCGGCATCGACCGGGCCGCCCACTCGATGCGCCGCTCCCCGGCCTCCGCGATGTCCGGCTGAATCACGCCGTCTGCCTCCTGACGAGGGGCGCGGGCCGGGCCCGCGCCCCCGTCGTGTGAGTCGCCTCAGTAGCGGTAGTGGTCCGGCTTGTACGGGCCCTCGACGTCGACGCCGATGTACTCCGCCTGCTTCTTGCTGAGCTTGGTCAGCTTCACGCCGAGCGCGTCGAGGTGGAGGCGGGCGACCTTCTCGTCGAGGTGCTTGGGCAGCACGTACACGCCGACCGGGTAGTCGTCGGTCTTCGTGAACAGCTCGATCTGCGCGATGACCTGGTTGGTGAACGAGTTCGACATGACGAACGACGGGTGGCCGGTGGCGCAGCCGAGGTTCATCAGGCGGCCCTCGGCGAGCACGATGATCGAGTGCCCGTCGGGGAACACCCACTCGTCGACCTGCGGCTTGATGTTGACCTTCTTGATGCCCGGGATGCGGGCCAGGCCGGCCATGTCGATCTCGTTGTCGAAGTGGCCGATGTTGGACACGATCGCCTGGTGCTTCATCTGCGCCATGTGCTCGGCGCTGATGATGCCGTAGTTGCCGGTGCAGGTGACGAAGATGTCCGCGATGCCGACGACCTCCTCCAGGGTGGTGACCTGGAAGCCGTCCATGGCGGCCTGGAGCGCGCAGATCGGGTCGATCTCGGTGACGATGACCCGGGCGCCCTGGCCGCGCAGCGCGTCGGCGCAGCCCTTGCCCACGTCGCCGTAGCCGCAGACCACGGCGACCTTGCCGCCGATCAGCACGTCGGTGGCGCGGTTGAGGCCGTCGATCACCGAGTGGCGGCAGCCGTACTTGTTGTCGAACTTCGACTTGGTCACCGAGTCGTTGACGTTGATCGCCGGGAACAGGAGCGTGCCGGACTTGTGCATCTCGTAGAGGCGGTGCACGCCGGTCGTGGTCTCCTCGGTTACACCCTTGATGCCCTCGGCCACGCGGGTCCACCACTTGTCCTCGGAGACCGTACGGCGGAGCGTGTCGAGGATGACCGCCCACTCCTCGGGGTCGTCCTCACCGGCGACCGGCACGGCGCCGGCCTTCTCGAACTCCACACCCTTGTGCACGAGCAGCGTGGCGTCGCCGCCGTCGTCCAGGATCATGTTGGGGCCGGAGCCGTCGGGCCAGCGGAGGGCCTGCTCGGTGCACCACCAGTACTCCTCGAGCGTCTCGCCCTTCCAGGCGAAGACCGGGACACCGGAGGGGTTGTCCACCGTGCCGTCCGGGCCGACGACGACCGCGGCGGCGGCGTGGTCCTGGGTGGAGAAGATGTTGCAGCTCACCCAGCGGACGTCGGCGCCGAGCGCGACCAGCGTCTCGATCAGCACGGCGGTCTGGATCGTCATGTGCAGGGAGCCCATGATCTTCGCGCCGCGCAGCGGCTGGGCCGCGGCGTACTCCTTGCGGGTCGCCATGAGGCCCGGCATCTCGTGCTCCGCGAGGCGGATCTCTTTGCGGCCGAATTCCGCAAGCGAAAGGTCGGCGACCTTGAAGTCCATGAGTGTCTCCTCCGTTGTCCGTCGGTGCGAGTTTAGGCGTCGCGGACGCACGAACGCATACGGAGGCGTGCGAACCTGACACAAGAATGTGAGATTCCCTCGCCGACGGGTGCCGGAGGGTCGCTGGACTGTCTAGCGTGGACCCCAGGGAACGGGGACCGGAGGCACGATGCGCATCACCGAGGCGGCCAGGCGGCTCGGCATGTCCCCCCGGATGTTGCGCTACCGGGAGGCTCTCGGCCTGCTGCCGCCCGTACGGGACAAGGGCGCCCATCGGCGCTTCGGGCCCGACGAGCTGGAGGCGGTGCGTCAGGCGATGGAGCTGGAGCGGCGGTTCGACGTCTCCCCGGCCGAGCTGGCCTTCGCGCTGCGTGCGCTGTCCGAGCCCGCGGTGGCCCAGGCCGTACGCGACCTCGGCGTGCGCATCGGGCGTATCCAGGCGCCGCGCCGGGCGCTGGACTTCGAGAAGGAGAAGGCCCTGCGGCTGCTACGGCACCGGTGAGTCAGGCGCTCGGAGGTCAGGCGCCGACCACGAGGTGGAGGTCGTCCGCGCGCAGGGAGTCGGCCGTGACGTACGGCTGCTCGCTGACGATGTCGGTCATCGTCAGCGGGACGTTCAGGGACGGCACCAGTTTGAGTGCCCTGACCAGGAGGTTCGGGTGATCCGCCGTGAACTCCTGGGGCACGCCGAGGAGCTTGGCGGTCATCTTCGTCGTGCAGATCACCACGTTGCCCTCGAAGGTGAACGCGCTGCCGGTCAGCGTCGTCGAGCCCATCGTCTGCTGGGGCCGCTCCAGCACGGCCTTGTCCATGGTGAAGCGGAGCATCTTGACCGTGCCGGTCGCAGTGGGCATCTTGACCACGCCGGTGAACTTCATCCCGGTCATGGTCAGCGAGGGCGCGCGGACGGCGGCCGTCTCGGTCGCGACCGTCACCGCTCCCAATGCGCCGCCGCCGGGCGTGGAAGAGCCCTCCGGTCCGTCCTCGCCGTTCTGCCCGGGCGACGGTGAGGGGCTCTTCCTGCCGGTGAGCGACCCCACGGCGTCCTGCAGATCCGAGGGCAGGCCCGAAGGGACCGCGCTGGGCAGGACGCCGCCGAGGACGTCGGACAGGCCGCTGGGAACGGCGCTCGGGACGACGCCGGGCAGGAGAGAGCCGCCCTGCCCGTCCGGTGCGGGGTCCTCCCGGGCCATGCCCGTCCCGGCCGCCAGGATGACGGGCAGCACGGCGATGGCCAGCGCCTTGGCCGCGGGACCCGGACCGGTGTCCCCGCGCCCGCCGCCGTCCGGCCGTACGCCTCCGTCGTCGTGGCCCTCACCAGAGCCCTCACCGGAGCCGTCGGGACCGTCATCGGGGCCGTCACCGGGGTCTTGTAAGGCGGGATCGGCTTCGCGGCGGACGCGGGCGACCAGGACGCGCGGGGCCTCGTCCGCGGGTTCTGCGGGCTGCTGCGGCCAGGTGGCCTCCAGGCGCTCGTCGCCGCTGACCACCCGGCGCTCGGTGAAGGTGATTCCCCCTTCCGACAGCACGGGCGGCGCGGCGGGCTCGATCGGCGCCCCGCCGGCCTCGGTGGTCTCCGCGGGTGCCCAGGCGACCGCGAGCGCGCCTCCGACCAGGCCGAGCAGCATGCCGATCAGGAAGCCGCCGAGGTTGGCGTAGACGAACGACGCGATCGAGACCAGTACGGCGACCACGCCGAGGAAGGCCCGCTGGCCGGGCTGGAGCCAGATCATCAGGCCCAGGATGATCAGCACCAGCGCGATCAGGTAGGTGGCGCCGACCGTGCCCGACTGGATGACGAGCGGCAGGGCCTGCGTCGCGAACGGGATGCTCAGCAGTTCGAGACCGGCCGCGAGCACCAGCAGGCCGCCCCAGAACGGCCGCGACCGCCGCCATTTCACCGGCCGCTCCATCAGAAGCACTCGTGCTCGCCCGGCTCCACGGCCAGCTTCAGCCCCGGCAGCTTGAACGTGGCCGCGTTGACCGCCCAGGAGACCTGCCGGAAGTCCTTGATGGTGATCCCGCTCGCCTGCTGGCCGAACATGCCCGCCGCGCCCTGGCCGTCCGGCAACTGGTCGAGGGCGCTGGCGTCGCGGCCCGCCTCCAGCTTCGTGAAGACCGCGTTGCCCTCGATCTGGGTGGCGTCCACGATCATGTTCTCGGCGGTCACCGGGTCCTTGCCGGTGCCTGCGGTGATCCGGATGGTCACGGCGCCGACGGGCGACTTCACCAGCACCGTCTGGCACATGTTGGTCAGGGTGGCCTTCCGGATGCCGGAGACGGCGACCGGGATCTTCTGGCCCTTCTTGTTCTCGACCGTGCTGCCGTACTGCACGAAGCCCTGGCCCTGCAGCGTGTCGGCGGAGACCTTGAACGTGTCACCCGAGACCACGAACGACGCGCCGATCGCCCCCTCGGCGGTCGCGCCGACCAGCACGGAGGCGACCGCGAGCGCGGGCACGAAGACGAGAGCGAATCGTTTCCACCGCACGCGTCCCTGAATCATGAGTCACCTCCGGGGTAACCAGCCGTAATGTAAGGGTAAAGTTACCGACCGGTACCGCCAGGGCTGAAGTGACTGTGCATCACATTTCAATTACGGTGCGCAGTGAGAAACGGCTCCCCGTAACGGGGGGTTATGCGCCGGTACGCTGCCCCGAGGCGGCGTCCGCCCGGTAGAGGTCCGGCTCCAGGTAGATGACCCGAGCCATCGGAACCGCCTCGCGGATGCGCCGTTCGGCCTCGTCGATGCCTCGCGCCACCTCGCCGGCGGTGTCGTCGTGCTCCACCGCGATCTTGGCGGCGACCAGCAGTTCCTCCGGGCCGAGGTGCAGGGTGCGCAGGTGGATGACCCGGCTGACCTCGGGCGCGGACTCCAGGGCGGCGCAGATCTTGTCCTCGACCTCGGGCGTCGCGCTCTCACCGATCAGCAGCGACTTGGTCTCGGCGGCCAGGATGACCGCGATCACCGCGAGCAGCAGGCCGATGACGAGGCTGCCCACACCGTCCCACGCGCCGTTGCCGGTGACCACGGCCATCGTCACGCCGAACAACGCGAAGATCAGACCGAGTAGCGCGCCGAAGTCCTCAAGCAGCACCACGGGAAGTTCGGGGGCCTTCGCCCGGCGGATGAACGCCACCCAGGATTGGTCGCCCTTGAGCGCGCTCGACTCCTTGATGGCCGTGCGGAACGAGAAGCCCTCGGCGACGATCGCGAAGACCAGCACCGCGAAGGCCCAGACCGGCGACTCCACGGGCTGCGGGTCGGCGATCTTGTGCCAGCCCTCGTACAGGGAGAACAGGGCGCCGATCGTGAACAGCACGACGGCGACGACGAACGCGTAGAAGTAGCGCTCCCGGCCGTAGCCGAAGGGGTGCTTGCGGGTCCTCCCCTTGGCGGCGCGCTTGCCGCCGAGCATCAGCAGCGCCTGGTTGCCGGAGTCGGCCACGGAGTGGACCGACTCGGCGAGCATCGACGACGACCCCGTGAACAGGAACGCCACGAACTTCGCCACGGCGATCGCCAGATTGGCGCCGAGCGCCGCGAGGATCGCCTTGGTACCGCCACCCGCACTCACGTTGAACTCCTCAATTCGATCGGCCGAGGCGATCCTATTGGGAAATCCCTATTGGGAAATCCTGGCCTGGAGCTCCGTCGCCGCCGCGGCGGACGCCGGATCCATCCCGTACCCGAGAGCGAGGTAGACACTCGCGTAGTCGCACAGGCCGACCAGGGCGGCGAACCGGTCCAGCGGGTGCACGCCCTCGGCCAGGATCTCGGACACCGGAACCCCCCGGTCCTCGGCCAGCCGTACGGCGGCCGTGCGGGACCTGGTCACCTGCGGGTGCTCCTCCACGTCGCGCAGCAGCAGCAGGCGCAGGCGCGCACCCTCCCCCGGCTCGTCGGCGAACGGGTCGGCGAAGATGTCCCGCCCGGCGAGGGGGCCGTCGAACGTCACGATCTGGTTGTGGGCGGCCTCGGGCAGCTCCCCCCAGACCGCCGGGTAGCCCGCGTCCTCGCTCAGCCGGCCGGCCAGGCGGTGGGCCGCCACCGCGGCGAGCGGCGAGGTGCCCCAGATGACCGGAAGCGTCCCGGCCAGTTCCATCGCCAGCGTCTTGCCGGGATTGATGAACGACTCGCTCGACGGGCGGCACCGATGGGCCAGGTCCTCCAGCCGCTTGGCCACCGACTCGAACTCGCTCTCTCCGGCCGAGACCAGCCCGAGCGCAGCCGCCGCCAGGATCGGCGGCACCATGAGCGACCACAGCGTGGCCCTGGGCTGCCCGGCCACCCCGGTCGCCCCGCCCACCGGCACGTACGGCCCGCCCGCCCGCTCGACCAGGGCCGACAGCGGCGTGTCGGGCGTGCCCACGCCGACGAGCGCGCACCCGCGCCGTACGGCCTCGGCGGTAACGGCGACGGTCTCCTCGGTCCTGCCGGAGCGGGAGACCGCGATGACGAGATCGGCGGCGCCGACCCAGCCGGGCAGCCGGTGGCCGCGCACCGTCACCACCGGGACCGGGGCGCCGTAGCGGCACAGCGCCTCGAGCACGTCGCCCACGAGAGCGGAGGCGCCCATGCCCGCCACGACGATCGCGCGGGGGCGGCCGTCCCGGCCGACCCGCGCCACGCCGTTCTCCACCGCCGACCGGTACGCCGCCCGCACCTGGGCGGCCGACGACGCGACGGAGCGGAGCATGCCGGAGGGGTCGCCCTCCACCAGATATGCCTGGTCGTCGAGCCGGTCGGGCTCGAACCGGGCCCCTCCGGCAACGCTCATGCCTTGCGGGCCTCGTCGACGAGGAGGACCGGGATGTCGTCACGCACCGGATAGACCAGCCCGCACGACTCCGAGGTGCAGGCCAGCTCGTCCGCGTCGGGCACGGCGCGGAGCGGGGACTTGCACGCCGGGCAGGCGAGGATGTCCAGCAGCCAGTCGTCGATCTTCAACTCGTCAGCTCCTTACCACGGCGAGCACTTCGTCGCGGACCGCGGCGACCTTCTCCTCGTCGCCGGCCTCCGCGTTGAGCCGGAGCAGCGGCTCGGTGTTGGACGGACGCAGGTTGAACCACCAGTCCGGACCGCTGACGGTGAGTCCGTCCAGCTCGTCGAAGGTAACACCCTCCCGGCCCGCGAAGGTCTCGCGTACCCGGGCCAGGGCGCCGGCCTGGTCCTCGACCCTGCTGTTGATCTCCCCGGACGCGGCGTAGCGCGAGTACTGGGCCAGCACCTCCGACAGCGGCCGGTCCTGCTCGCCCAGCGCGGCGAGCACGTGCAGTGCGGCCAGCATGCCCGAGTCGGCGAACCAGAAGTCGCGGAAGTAGTAGTGGGCCGAGTGCTCGCCGCCGAAGACGGCGCCGGTGCGGGCCATCTCCGCCTTGATGAACGAGTGGCCGACGCGGGTGCGAACGGGCTTGCCGCCGTGCTCGCCGACGATCTCCGGCACGCCCTTGGAGGTGATCAGGTTGTGGATGATCGTGGCGCCGGGGTTCTTGGCCAGCTCCCGCACCGCGACCAGCGCCGTGATCGTGGAAGGCGAGACCGACTCGCCCCGCTCGTCGATGACCCAGCACCGGTCGGCGTCGCCGTCGAAGGCGATGCCGATGTCCGCCCCCTGCGAGACGACCGCCTTCTGCAGGTCGCGCAGGTTCTCCGGCTCGATCGGGTTGGCCTCGTGGTTGGGGAAGCTGCCGTCGAGCTCGAAGTAGAGCGGGGTCAGCTCGATCGGCAGGCCCTTGAAGACCTCCGGGACGGTGTAGCCGCCCATGCCGTTTCCGGCGTCCACGACCACCTTCAGCGGCCGGATGCCCGACAGGTCGACCAGCGTCTTGAGGTGGGCGGCGTAGCCTTCCAGCAGGTTCCGCTCGGTCACCGCGCCCTTGCCGGGGTCGCCGCCCAATCCCGCGTCGAGCAGTTCGGCCGCGCGGTCGCGGATCTGCAACAGGCCGGTGTCGGTGCCCACCGGCACGGCGCCCGCCCGGCACATCTTCATGCCGTTGTACTTGGCCGGGTTGTGGCTCGCGGTGAACATGACACCCGGCAGGTCGAGGCTGCCGCTGGCGTAGTAGAGCATGTCGGTCGAGCCGAGCCCGGCGTTGATCACGTCGGCGCCCCGGGAGGTGGCCCCGCGCGCGAACGCCGCGGCCAGCGGGCCGGACGAGGTGCGCATGTCGTGCGCCGTCACCACCGAGGACGCGCCGGTCAACTCGACGAAGGCCGCCCCGACGGCCTGTGCGATCTCCTCGTCGAGTTCGTCCGGCACCACGCCGCGCACGTCGTACGCCTTGAAGATCCTGCTGAGGTCGGCCACTGCACGCCCCTAAAAGTCGTTAAGTCTTCGCACCTGAGCCTATAGCGCCCGATTGCCCACACAATGAGCCCTCCAACGCGCCGCGTGCGGTCTCATCGCGGGGTGTCATGGCGGGGTGTCATCGCTCCCTGTTGGGCTGGGCGGACTTGAGCACCCGCAGGTGACCTCGGCGGCCCACCTCGACCGCCTGGCCGACGGGTTCGCCGGCGGCGGGAGCGGGGCGCGCGGCCTCGCGGACCGCGTTCGCCAGGGCCTCCAGGTCGTCCCCGCTCGGGGCGACGGACTCGGACGGGAGTCGCACGACCTCCCATCCCCTGGGCGCGGTGAGCCGTTCCGCGTGCTCCGCGCACAGGTCGTAACAGTGTGGCTCGACGTACGTCGCCAGGGGGCCGAGTACGGCGGTCGAGTCGGCGTAGACATACGTGAGTGTGAAGACGGCAGGCTGCCTGCAGGCGGTACGGGAACAGCTGCGGACGGGGCTCACGGAGGGACCGTATCCGGTCCGCGTTCACATTGCCACCACCCCGCCGCTCTTATTGAACGTGTCGCCACAATTCAGCGATCTCTGAAGTCGACATGACGTTGATGGGCAAAGCGGACACGACCCGCCGGACCCACCGCACCGGCGGGACGGGCTTTAAGCTGACTGCGTGAGCGATCGGAGCGGTGACAGGCCGGATCGAGGGCGGCGGGTGCGCCGGCGTGACCGGCACGGCCGCGGCATGCGCGGCCCCCTCGCGCCCTCGCACGTGCCCATCGCCAAGTCCCGCGGCGAGCGGTTCGACGACCTGGTGCTCGACGCGGTCGACCGGCTCAAGCCGCGGTGGGGCACCCAGCTCGCGTCGGTCGAGTTCGCGGTCGAGGAGGTGCCGCCGGCCGCGGAGCTGGTGGACGGGCCCGCCCGGCTGTCCTCGGACCCGATCCCGCTGGGACGGGCGGAGTCGGCCTCGGGGGACGAGCCCGCCTCCGTCGTGCTCTACCGCCGCCCACTGGAGGCCCGCGCCCGCGACCGCGACCAGCTCGGCACACTGGTCCTGGACGTGGTCGTCGAGCAGGTGGCCAGCCTGCTCGGCCTCACGCCGGAGACGATCGACCCCGGCTACGACGACCGGCACTGACGACCGGCACTGGGGCCCTACGGCAGCACGGCACCCGGCGAGTCGACGGTCGGGGGCACCAGCGCCCAGGTCCTGGCCATGGCCAGCGGCTGCGCGGTCACCAGCTGGCCGTCCTTGGCCGTCTCGTCGAGAGCGCGCCCGCCGTACACGGGCCCCGAGCCCGGCATCGGCCGTACGACCACGCTGAAGCCGCCCTTGCTTCCCTTCGGCGGCGCGAGCCTGAGCTCCTTGGTGCGGCCGGCGGGCAGCTTCACCTCGACCGGGGCCGGCGCCGCACCCTTCGAGGGCACCAGCCGGACCTCCACGGTGGCCGCGGCGAAGGGCGCCGACAGCACCAGCCAGGAGGTCTGCTTGCCTTCCGCCCGGCCGTCCGCGACGACGCTGCCGAGGTCGACGGAGGCGGCGCCGGCCGTGAAGGCGACGTCCTGCCTGGTCCCCGTTCCGGTGATCTTCAGGCCCGCCACGATCGGGACGTCGGACTCCAGCACCAGCGCGGCCGGCTGCCCGCCGATCCCGGTGGACAGGTCGAGCGAGGCCGCCGATCCGGCCGGCACCTCGATCGTCTCCTTGTTCTTCAGCGCGTAGGAGCCGTCCTCCAGCACGGCCCTGATCCGCACGACCGTGTCCCGGTCCCCCGGCGTGGCGACGTACAGCTCCCGCTGCCCGGCGGTGCCGGGGATGCCGGGGACGACGACCCGGGTGGCGGGGGCGGTGGCGACGGGCAGCCAGTCGACGCCCCTGCCCTCGCCCAGCACGGCCTTCACCGCGGCGGCGACCCGGCCGCTACGGGTGCTCACCTGGAGGGCCATGATCAGCGGGGAGGGCGCGAGGTCGCGCAGCCTGATCACGCGGTGCTGGCCGGGCTTGACGACGACGCCGTTGCCGCGCTCGCTCAGCACGGGGCCTTCCCCCGAATAGACCATGAACGAGACGTTGGCCGGGGCCGAGTCGGGGTTGGCGAGGTAGAGCGTCATCTCCGCCGCGGCGGGCCCGGGCCCGACGAACCAGCTCTCGGCGCCCGGCTCGACGCAGCGCACCCCGGCGAGCCCCCGCTGGGCGCCCGACGTCTCCCTGGCGGTCTGGGCGCTCTCCAGCCCGGCGGCCATCGAACCGGTGGCGTCGACCACGAGAGGGCCGCCCCCGGGGGCGATCTCGCGCTGCCACAGCAGGCCCGGTCGGTCGATCACGTCGGCCTTGCCGCCGCTCTTCTCCTCCGGAGCCTTGATCGCCGACAGGGTGGCGCTCCCCTGCCCCCGGTTCTGCTGCTGGTCGGCGGGAGTGACCACGCTCACCCGGCTGCCGGACGGCGCGGGGCACACGGCGGTCACCGACTCCACCGGCGCCTTTACGGCCTGCGGGCGCACCTGCGCGGCCGGCGCGGGCCGGCTGACGAAGGCCACGCCGTACAACGCGCCCAGCGCGACCAGCACCAGGGCGAGCAGGCCGAAGCGGTTCTCGATCAGTCTCCTCACGCGGGCACCCGATCTTCCTTTGCTCGGCGGCGGCCCCGCGGCCCCTCCTCGACGGGCGCGTCGGCGTAGTCGCCCTCCGGCTCCTTCGTACGGGCCCCGGGCGAGGCCAGGATCAGCACGAGCACGAGCAGCGCGCCCTGGGCCCACAGCCAGCCCCGATGCAGCGCGCCCGCGGTCGCCGGACGCGGGGGCACCGTCACCTGTCCGGCCACGCGCCACAGCCCGCCCGTCTCCGAGAGGCTCACCCTGACCAGGGCTGGCTGCGAGTCGAGCGCCCGTTGCAGGGCGGGGTCGACCGGGCCCGGCACCGTCACGAAACGGACCCCGGACGACGCGAGCGTCTGGACGTACGTGCTGCCCCGGCCCGAGGCGAGCCCGGCGACCGCGGTCGTGAACCGGTCGGTCGCCTCCCGGGGCGATTCGAGGTCGGACTCGCCGATCAGCGGGCCCCGGCCGCGCATCAGCGTGTAGCCCACCACGCCGTCCCTGGGACGCAGCAGGAGCGTGCCCTCGCCGGGCTCCGACTGGAGTTCGGCGAGCACCGGCACCGGGTCGCTCAGGTCGCCGCGCAGCGGGTCGTCCGCGCCTCTGGCCACCCACAGCGCGGCGGCGGCGAGCGGGGTCGCGAAGGCGACCACGACGATCAGCATCGCGCCCAGGCGGCGCAGCCCGCCCGCGGCGCGGAACTCGGCGATCCGGTGCGCCTGGTGTCCCGCGGCCACCAGCAGGCCCGTCGCCGCGAACGCCAGCGGCACCCCCGGCCACCGCCGCGTCGTTGATCCGGCTGACCACGATCGCCACCAGCAGCCCGAAGAGCATGACGCCCCAGCCGATGGCGACGATCATCTGGTGACGCCGCAGCAGCAGCGCGGCCAGCGCGACCGCGATCAGGCCCGCCGTCGCCCACACGGGCGGCACCCCCGGCCCGCCGGGGCTCAGCATGAGCAGGGATTCGGCGCCGAGGCGGGGGGCGGTGAGGCGCCCGTCATGAAGGCCGGACTCGAGCAGGATGCGGCCCGGCTCTCTGACGATCTGGACCAGCCACGGGAACAGCAGGACGACCGGGGTGCCGAGGCCGATCACGAGCGACCGCCTGACGCCCCTGCGGATACCGCCGAACGACACCGCGGCGAGCCCGCCGAGGATCGCCACCAGCACGTACACGAGGGGGACGAAGGCCGTGCCCACGGTCAGGAGCAGGCCGAAGCCCCAGGCAGCCCGCCGCGACCCGGCGATCACCCGCGTGGCGAGCGCCGCGTAGACGGGCAGCAGCACGATCACGATCGCGGTGCCGAGCCGCCCGCCCGCCACCGCGCCCGTCGCGACCGGCAGCAGGGCGTAGGTGGCGGCCAGCCAGACCCGCGCGGCGTGTACGAGATCATCCGCTTGGTCGCCGCGTACGCCGAGATCCCGGCCAGCGGCACGCAGCCGAGCAGCACCACGGCAACGGCCAGCCATGTCTTGCCCAGCGCGACCGCCGACAGCCCGGCCAGCACGGCGACGTACGGCGGGGCCCAGGTCTGCGAGCCGAGGCCGGCGGCGTGGTGGTCCTCGATGTAGAGCCGCCACAGGTCGGACGCGCCCCCGGTGACCGGCACCAGAGCGCCGCCGCCCAGGTGCCCGTCGGAGGACAGCAGCCCGGGCAGCAGCGTCCTTTCGGCCGCCAGCGTGAGCACCACCAGGATCAGGCAGAGCACCACGCCGGGGCTGCTGAAGACGCGCTGGACGCCGCCCGAGTCGGTCAGCAGTTCGTCGCCGTCGTCCTCTTGGGCGCGGTCCGTGGCCGCGTGGTGGCGGCCCGCCGAGTCCACCGGACCGGCTCCGGCGAGGAAGCCCTGCACCATGTCGGTCAGCCGCCGCAGCGCGGCGCCCGGCGGGGTGAGCTTGCGCCGGATCGCGGGCCAGCCCTGCTTCCTGCCGTTCTTCCTGGCCTTGCGGGCCCGCCGCAGGCGCAGGGGGTGGCCGATGACCGAGCCGAGCGCGGCCAGTTCGTCGAGGGCGTTGGCCGGCTGCTTGGCCAGCAGGAACAGCAGGGCCCGCAGCGTGGACGCGAGGACGTTGCGCAGCACCGATCGCACGAGCGCGCCGAACGGCAGGTTCGCCATCAGGACGAACAGGCCGTTGCGCCGGTCGAGCCTGCGCGGGTGCTCCTCGCTGGTGGCGATCCTGCGGCGCCGCCGCGCCGACGCCTCGGCGTGCCAGGCCACCGCGTCGCTCACGTTCAGCACGCGGTGTCCGGCCGTACGGGCCCGCCAGCACAGGTCGAGGTCGTCGCGGAACAGCGGCAGCGCGGTGTCGAGGCCGGACAGTTCGTCCCAGACGTCCCTGCGGATGAGCATGCCGGCCGTGGACACCGACAGGACGTCGGCGATCCCGTCGTGCTGACCCTGGTCGTACTCCCTCGGCTCCAGGCCGGTGTCGCGCCGTCCCGACCTGCTGACGGTCACGCCCATCTCCAGCAGCACCCGCCGGTCGAGCCAGTCGCGCAGCTTCGGGCCGAGGATGGCGGCCTTGGGGTCCTGCTCGGCGGCCCACAGCAGGGCCTGCAGCGCCTGCGTGTCGGGCGCGCAGTCGTCGTGGAGCAGCCAGACCCATTCCTGGCCGGGCGCGGGCGGCAGCCGCCGCAGCACCTCGTGGACGGCCTCGCCGAATCCGGTGGACCGGGGCAGGGTCAGCACGTTGCCCGAGCCGAAGGCCTCGGTCAGCAGCTTTCCGCTGCCGTCACGGCTGCCGTTGTCGACGCCGACGACACGGTCGAGAGGCCGGGTCTGGCGCAGCACCGCCGCCAGCGTCTCCTTGAGCCAGCGGGCGCCGTCGTGGGCGACGACGATCGCGGTCACCGAGTGCACGTCGAGTCCTAGGGGGGTCGTACGGCTGAGCGCCGACCACGATACGGCAACCCGGACTCACCCGATCACATCCAGGCGAAACAGGATGTCAGCAGCAACCCAGACATGAGTGCGGGGCCGCGCGCCGAGCGCACGGCCCCGTCGACGTCGTCCTCAGGGACACGACCCGGACCTAGACGGCCTGGCGCTTGATCTTGCGCCTTTCCCGCTCGGACAGGCCGCCCCAGATGCCGAAACGCTCATCATGCTGAAGCGCGTATTCAAGGCACTCCGCGCGCACCTCACACGAACGGCACACCTTCTTGGCTTCCCTGGTGGAACCGCCCTTTTCAGGAAAGAACGCTTCGGGGTCGGTTTGCGCACACAAAGCGCGCTCCTGCCACCCAAGATCTTCACCATCGAGCGCCTGTGCCATGACCAGATCGGTCATTGCACACCTCCCTGTCGCTCGCCCGCCCACATGGAGCCCCCCATAAAAACGCCTGCCCTATACCCACCCTTGGGAAGGCGTAACAACATGTCTGTAATTACACGCGCGTGGCGCGTGTGGCGTCAAGCGGCATAACGATACCCGGGGAAAGACCTGCTCGCCCCGGTTCGTACGCCCCGATCTACGGTCCTATCAGCGTTCGGAACCATACCAAGGGAGGTCGGGGTCGGTTCTGCGGCCTGCCTGATCAGGGGCGGAACCTTCCTCATACTTTGCCTGCGACCGGTCCGGGGTGTAGATGGCCGTCGGATCGAGCGGCTCCTCCCTGCGCAGCGGGTCGCTGAGCGGGTCTCCGTGGTAGGCGGAGGGGTCGAAGCGGACCGTCTGGTCGGCGGGGCCGGGCGCCGGGGGCTGGAACGGCGCGGGCTCGGACTGGGGGTGGCCGAGCGGGTTGTCGTAGTACTCCGGCATGTCCTGCGGGCCGGTGGGGTGGTCCGGCAGGGCGCCCTTCTGGTAGCTCTGCGCCTGCTGGTAGGCCTGCGCGAGCTGCTGCTCCCTCGGGTCGGCCGGGCCCTCGTACGCGGGGGGAGCGTCGAAGGCCGGGCCACCGGCGGCGTGCTCGGCGGCCTGGCGGGCGAACGCCTGGCCCGAGTAGCCGGAGAACGGCGACCCCTGTCCGTACGCCTGGTCCTGCTCGTACGGCCTGGCCTCGGGGGCGGGGCTCGGGCTGTAGGAGGAGGGCTGGCCGTAACCGCCGGGGGCGTTGTCGGGCGCGGCGGGGGGAGCGCTCGGGAACTGCCCGTAGCCGCCGGAGTCCGTCTGCTGGCCCGCGTAGCCGTACTGGTCGAACACCGGGCCCTGCGGCGGCGGGGAGTAGTCGGGCCGCTGGGGGGCCGGCGCCTCGGGCTGCGCGCCGTACCCGCCGTAGTCGGGGTAGTGCGCGCCGGTCTGGACGTCCTGCAGCGACGGCCGGGGCTGCTGCTGCGCCTGTCCGTGGCCGGGACCCTGAGCGGGAGCCGAGGCGGGAGCCGGGGTGCTCGGCTGCCCGAACGGCGGGGGCTGCGGGGCGGTCGGGGCGGGGTTGTAGGAGGGCTGCGGCTCGTATTCCTGGCCGTAGACGTCCTGGGGCCGCTCCTGACCGAAGGCCCCCTGGCCCCGCTCCTGGCCGTACTGGTCCTGCGCGTACTGGTCCTGGCCGTACTGGTCCTGCGCGTACTGCTGCTGCTCGGCGTACCGGTGCTCGGCGGGCGGCAGCTGGGGGTGGGCCGGCGCCGGCGCGCTCTGCCCGTACGCGGGCCCCTGCGGCTGGCTGTGGGGCTGCCCCTGGGGCTGGCCCTGGTGGGGGGCGTCGTACTGGCCGGGGTGCGGGACGTTCTGCGGCGGGTTCTGCGGGCCGTTGTGCCGGCCCTGGTGGGGGGCGTCGTACTGACCGCCGGGGGCGGCGGCGTGCGGAGCGCCCTGGGGAACGTTCTGCGGAACGTTCTGGGGGACGTTCTGCGGGTCGCCCGGGGCGGGGTGGCCGAACTGCTGCTGACCGGGCACCGGACCAGGGTTGGCGTGGGGGTTGTGGGCCGGCGCGCCCGCAGCCGCCGCGCCCGGAACCTCGCCGTACCCCTGCGGCCCCTGAGGACCTTGAGGGGCCTGGGGGCCTTGCGGGCCCTGCGGCAACGCCGGAGCGTACGACTGGGGCGGGTAGGCGTCCTCGCGCCTGCCGAAGTAGTCGGCCGCCGGTTCCCTGGCGGGCTGGAGCGCCGATGCCGTGCTCAGCGCGAACAGCGCGCCGAAGACGGCGAGGACGATCATCGGCAGGCCGGTGATCAGGTGTTCGAACCGGTCGCGGAACGTGGCCAGGTCGCCCACGAGCACGCCCAGCACAGCGATCACGCCGAAGACCATGCCGAGACCGAGCGACCCGGCCGCGCCGAGCGCCACGAGGCGGGCCCTGGGGGTGGGCGCGCCGGCCTTGGCGACGAGCAGCACGGCGCCGGCCGCGAGCGCGGTCGAGACCGGGGACACGAGGGAGTACAGGCTCGCCGCCGCGCGGATGCCGAACGTGCTGCTCAGCGAGGAGCCGATCAGCATGCGCGCGATGCTGACGAGGACGGTGGTGATCACCACCGCGAGCATCGTCCACGCGGCCGGCTCACGGAGCCGGCCGGTATCGACCTTGAGCACGACTACCCCCATCGGTCCAAACGGCACTCGGGGAAGTTTTGCACATGACGGACTTAAGCGTCGGCAGACCCAAGAACCTCACAAGCCGAACACACCCTACATATGGCTGTTCATCCCGGTTCCCGGGGTGGGTGTCGGCGATCCCGCGGGCGGCCGATGGAAGACTGGCGGCATGCGCATCGTGTCCCTCGCCGGAGGAATCGGCGGCGCCCGGTTCCTCCGAGGTCTCAAGGCGGCGGCCCCCGATTCCGAGATCACCGTGATCGGCAACACCGGCGACGACATCACCCTTTTCGGCCTGCGCGTGTGCCCTGACCTCGACACGGTCATGTACACGCTCGGCGGCGGCATCAACGAGGAACAAGGCTGGGGACGGGCCGATGAAACGTTCACGGTCAAGGAGGAGCTCGCCGCGTACGGCATGGAGCCCCAGTGGTTCGGCCTCGGCGACCGTGACTTCGCCACCCACATCATCCGCACCCAGATGCTGGCGGCCGGTTATCCGCTCTCGCAGGTGACCGAGGCCCTGTGCGACCGGTGGCGGCCCGGGGTGCGGCTGCTGCCGATGTCGGACGACCGCACCGAGACCCACGTGGTCGTCTCCGACGAGACCGGCAGGAGGGCCATCCACTTCCAGGAGTGGTGGGTGCGGCTGCGCGCCTCCGTGCCCGCCGAGCAGATCGTGCTCGTCGGCGCGGACGAGGCCCGTCCCGCGCCCGGCGTGCTCGACGCCATCGCGGCGGCGGACGTCGTCATCCTCCCGCCGTCGAACCCGGTCGTCAGCATCGGCACGATCCTCCAGATCCCGGGCATCCGGGCGGCCCTGGAGGGCAAGACGGTCGTCGGCGTCTCCCCCATCATCGGCGGCGCGCCGGTGCGCGGCATGGCCGACGCCTGCCTGACGACGATCGGCGTGGAGACGAGCGCCCAGGCGGTCCTGGAGCTGTACGGCTCCGCGCTGCTCGACGGCTGGCTCGTGGCCGAGGAGGACAAGGGCGTGGCGCTCGACGGCGTAGTGGTGGAGGCCCGCCCGCTCCTGATGAGCGACCCCGAGGCCACGCGGGACATCGCCGCCGCGGCCATCGCCCTGGCCCAGTCACTCAAGTCCTGAATCCAGATGTCAGAGGAGCACATGCCCCAGATCACTGTCAGCGGCGTGCCCGGCCTTCCCGAGGTGCGGCCCGGCGACGACATCGCCCTGCTCGTGGCGCAGGCCGCGCCCGGCCTCCGGGACGGCGACATCCTGGTCGTGACCTCGAAGATCGTGAGCAAGGCCGAGGGCCGCGTCCGCCAAGACAGCAGCCGTACGGCCGCGATCGAGGAGGAGACCGAGCGCGTGGTCGCGCGGCGCGGGGACACGGTCATCGCGCAGACGCGGCACGGCTTCGTGATGGCCGCGGCCGGCGTCGACGCCTCCAACACCTCCCCCGGCACCGTGCTGCTGCTGCCCGAGGACCCGGACGCCTCGGCGGGCCGGCGATCCGGCCGGGGGCTGCGCGAGCGGCTCGGCGTGCGGGTCGGGGTGATCGTGTCCGACACCTTCGGCCGGCCCTGGCGGCACGGCCTGACCGACGTCGCCATCGGCGCGGCCGGGGTGCGACCGGCTCGAGGACCTGCGCGGCGGCACCGACGGCTACGGGCAACCCGCTCAACGCCACCGTCACGGCGCTGGTCGACGAGATCGCGGCGGCGGGCGACCTGGCGAAGGGCAAGCTGTCCGGCGTTCCGGTGGCCGTCGTCCGCGGGCTGGGCGACCTGGTGACCGACGAGGACGGCCCGGGCGGGCGGGTCCTCGTCCGCCCCGCCGACGAGGACATGTTCCGGTACGGCTCGTCCGACGTCGTCTTCGCCCGCCGCACGATCCGGGAGTTCTCCGCCGCCGAGGTCGATCCCGCGGCCGTACGGCGGGCCGTGGCCGCCGCCGTCGCCGCGCCGGCCCCGCACCACACCACGCCGTGGCGGTTCGTGCTGCTGGAGACCCCGGGGGCGCGTGCGGAACTGCTCGACGCGATGCGGGACGCCTGGATCGGGGACCTGCGTTCCGACGGCTTCTCCGAGGAGTCGATCGCCCGGCGGATCCGGCGCGGCGACGTGCTGCGGAACGCGCCCTACCTGGCGGTGCCGTGCCTGGTGATGGACGGCTCGCACACCTACAGGGACGAGCGCAGGAACGCCGCCGAGCGGGAGATGTTCGTGGTGGCCACCGGCGCCGGCGTGCAGAACTTCCTGGTCCAGCTCGCCGTGCAGGGGCTGGGCTCGGCGTGGGTGTCGTCCACGATGTTCTGCCGCGACGTGGTCCGCAAGGTGCTCGACCTGCCGCAGAACTGGGACCCCATGGGCGCGGTGGCCATCGGCCATCCCGCCGCGCCGCCGAAGGACCGGCCGCCGCGCGACCCGGCCGACTTCTACGTCACGAGGTGACCGTCACTTCTGGGTGCACGTCACTTCTGGGAGCACGTGGGGTGGCACAGCCGCCGGGCCAGCGCCGACAGGAACACGTCGATGATCTGGCCCGGCTCCTGCGCCACGTAGAGCTGCCCGTTGGTGGCCGAGACGATCTCGTCGAGCGCCGGCCGGTCGGCGGCCTTGCCGAACGCGACGATAATGATCTGCACCGGCCGGTCCGGGTCCCACTCCTTGCGCAGCCGGTCGACGAGCTCGCGCCGCGACACGCCCTTCCCGTCGTCCACACCCGCCGTCAGCACCAGCAGGGCGTTGCTCATCAGCGGGTCGTAGCCCTTCGACACCGACCGGAAGCCCGCGTCGATCGCGTCGTACAGTGAGCTGCTCCGGTCTCCGAACGCCTTGATGCCGTCGGCCACCCGGAACAGGGCGGTCTTCCGGATCTCCTCCTGACCGTCGTCGGGCTTGGTGATCGGGCCGAGGCCGATCAGCTCGCGGTGGTCCGCGCCGCCCTTCAGGTCGCGGGCGAACTCCCACAGGCCCATGTGGGTCTCGTTCGGGAACAGCTGCAGGCCGAGCTTGGCCGCCTCGACCGCGACGTCCAGCCGGGTCTTCCCGCCCGTTTTGATCGGCTCCGCGTTCTCCTTCGACACGTCGGCCAGCACGAGGATCCGGCTCGGCGGGGCCAGCCTGCTCCACGCCTCAAGCGCCTCGTCGATCACCTCGGCCGTGATCGACGGCCGCGGGCGGGGCAGCTCGGTCGAGATGCCCGCACCGCTGTCGAACGGCGGCTGCCCGTCGGCGCCGCGGAACCCTGCCTTCCGTACGGCCTCCTGCGTGGCCGCCGACCGCAGCCACGCCGCGAACAGCCGCGAGGCCGCCGCCCGGTCGGGGTCCGCGGCCGTCACGACGTACGGGTAGTCGAGGTTGATCGTGCCCTCCTTGGGCTGAAGGGCGACCACGGGCTCGGCGCCGCTCGCGCGGTTGTGCGCCCACACCGACTGCTCGGGGACGATCACCACGGGACGCGACCAGAAGCCGGGGGCGTCCACCGCGCCGAGCATGCTGCGGTAGTCGGGGGCCGACCCCGCCTGCGCCATGCGCACGAACGCCGTGAGGTCGCGGTCGGCCTTCTCGCCCGTGCCGACGATGTCGCGGGCCGCCGCGACGGTCGCGATCCCCGCTCCCGACACCGACGGGTCGGGGATGCGCACGATGTCGGGTTCGTGCTCGGTGGGCTGGAGGCGTCCCCGCACCGTGGCGGGGAAGACCATGTCCCAGCTCATGGCCGTCCCCCCCGGCGGCGAACCGCTCGGCGAGCGAGCGCCGGGTGGCGAAGACCAGCGGGGAGGTCGCGACGACGGTCTCGTCGGCGGCGATGTCCTGCCCGCCCTGCTTGCGGGCGAGCCGCACCCACACGGAGGAGTCGGCGATCCAGCCGTCCGGGCGGTCGGGCAGGACGCCGGCCCGGTCGCCGATCAGCGTGCGGAGCACCGGCGCCGGAGGCTGCTCGGCCACCTGGACCTGGACGCACCGCCCCTCCACGCCCGCGCCCGAGGCGTTGAACCGCCCGGCCGCGTCCATCACGGGCGGCGCGACGTCCACGGCCGCCGCGACGCTCACGAGGATCGGATCCCGGGCGGAACACGTTCCCGTCGAGCGCGTGAGGAAGAGGACGGCCCCCGCCGCGACGATCGCCGCGGCCGTCAGGACCGCGACCACGCCCTTCCACCTGGCCTGCCTGCGGCGCCGCTCGACGGTGAAGGCGGCGCGGTGACGACCGGACGGCACGGTGCGGGTCCGTCCCCAGTTCTCAGTGACCGGTGCAGCGGCATTGCGATTTTGCCCACCCACCCGCATGCGGCGCAAGAGCGAAATAGAACTTGTTATATACAGCGCGTCCAATTACTCCTGGCGTGCGATGGGCGAGATCGTGAGCAGCGGCCTGCGGACCGACTGGCACACCCCGTCGCTGCGCCGGGCCGCCTCGGCCCGCTCCTCGCTCGGCCGGCCGTACGACGTGGTGCGCTGGCGCAGCGGGCGGCCGGTCGGCGCGACCATGGCCGCGATCTCGCTGATCGTCTTGTAGGAGCCGTTCTCCGAGCCGGCCATCCGGCTGATCGTCTCCTCCATGAGCGTGCCGCCGAGGTCGTTCACGCCGCCGGCGAGCACGTCCCGGCACAGGTCGTCGCGCAGCTTCACCCAGGAGCACTGGATGTTGCGGATCGCGCCGTGCAGCATGATCCGCGCCAGCGCGTGGACGGCCCGGTTCTCCCGCACGGTCGGCCCCGGCCGGGCGATCCCCGCCAGGTAGATCGGGGCGCTGTGGTGCACGAACGGCAGCAGCACGAACTCGCTGAATCCGCCGGTCTCCTCCTGGATCGACCGGATCAGCCGGATGTGGCGCACCCAGTGCTCGTGGGTGTCCACGTGGCCGTACATCATGGTCGAGGTCGTCGGGATGCCGACCCGGTGGGCGGTGGTGATCACCTCGATCCACTCCCGGGCGGGCAGCTTGCCCTTGGTCAGCACCCACCGCACGTCGTCGTCGAGGATCTCGGCCGCCGTGCCGGGCAGCGAGTCGACCCCCGCCTCCCGCGCCGCGTGCAGCCACTCCTCGACCGACAGGTTCGTACGGCTCGCGCCGTTGACGACCTCCATCGGCGAGAACGCGTGGACGTGGATCTCGGGGCAGCGTTCCTTCACGGCCCGGGCGATGTCGAAGTAGGCCGTGCCGGGCAGGTCGGGATGGATGCCGCCCTGCATGCACACCTCGGTCGCCCCGGCCTCCCACGCCTCCTGCGCCCGGTCGGCCACCTCGCTCAGCGACAGGGTGTAGGCGTCGGCGTCGGTGCGCCGCTGGGCGAACGCGCAGAAGCGGCAGCCGGTGTAGCAGACGTTGGTGAAGTTGATGTTCCGGTTGACGACGTAGGTGACGTCGTCGCCCACAGCCTCGCGGCGCAGCCCGTCGGCGATCCGGCACAGCTCGTCCAGGCCGGCGTCGTCCGCGCCCGCCCCCGACTGGTCCCCGGCGAGGTCGAGCAGCGTCAGCGCCTGCTCGTCGGTCAGCCGCGCCGGGTCCGCCTCGGCCTGCCGCAGCGCCTCCCGCACGTCCGCCCTGACGGCGTGGCTCCGGGCGCCCGGCAGGCGTTCGCGCAGGGCGTCCCAGTCGCCGTACACGCTGTCGAAGTCGGCGCGGCGGTCGCCCGTGCGGCCCTCGGCGTCGACGGCGGTGTGCAGGTCGGCCCGTCCGCCGGTGACGAGCCCGCCGAGCCCGCCGTCGGGCTCCTGCCAGGGACGCCCCTGAAGCACGGCGTCCTCCCGCGCGAGCCCGGTGGCGGGGTCGGCCAGCGCCGCGACGTGCTCGGTGAGCCGGGGATCGAGCCACGGCTCCCCCGCGAGCACATACTCGGGATAGATCGTGAGGCGCTCGCGCAGCGTGAACCCGGCGGCGGAGGTGCGCGCCGCCAGGTCGTCGATCTGCGGCCACGGGCGCTCGGGGTTGACGTGGTCGGGCGTGAGCGGGGAGACCCCGCCCCAGTCGTCGATGCCCGCCCGCAGCATCAGCGCGTACTCCTCGCCGATCAGGTTGGGCGGCGCCTGCACGCGGACCTTCGGGCCGAGCACCAGCCGCGTCACCGCGATCGTCGCGGCCAGTTCGTGCAGGTCGGCGTCGGGCATGCCGCGCATCGCCGTATCGGGCTTGGCGCGGAAGTTCTGGACGATGACCTCCTGGATGCCGCCGTACTCCCTGGCCACCCGGCGGATCGCGAAGATCGACTCGGCCCGCTCCTCGATCGTCTCGCCGATGCCGATCAGCAGGCCCGTCGTGAACGGCACGCTGGAGCGGCCGGCGTCCTCAAGCACACGCAGCCGTACGTCCGGGTCCTTGTCGGGAGAGCCGTAGTGGGCCTCGCCCTTCTCGGTGAACAGCCGCCGTGAGGTGGTCTCCAGCATCATGCCCATCGAGGGCGCGACCGGCTTGAGCCGCTGCAGGTCCTTCCAGGTCAGCACGCCGGGGTTGAGGTGGGGCAGCAACCCGGTCTCCTCCAGCACCCGGATGGCCATCGCCCGGACGTACGACAGCGTGTCGTCGTACCCGTGGGCGTCGAGCCACTCGCGCGCCTGGTGCCACCGGTCCTCCGGCCGGTCGCCGAGCGTGAACAGCGCCTCCTTGCAGCCCATCGCCGCGCCCTGGCGGGCGATCTCCAGCACCTCGTCCGGGGACAGGAAGGCGCTCGGCAGCTTGTGCGGGGCGGTGGCGAACGTGCAGTAGCCGCACCGGTCCCGGCACAGCCGGGTCAGCGGGATGAACACCTTGCGGCTGTAGGTGATGACGCCGGGCCGTCCGGCGGCCTCCAGTCCCGCGTCCCTGACCCGTGAGGCGTGCGCGAGCAGGGCGTCCAGGTCGTCGCCGCGGGCGCGCAGCAGGATCGCCGCCTCGGCGAGATCGAGGGTCTTGCCGTCCCTGGCCCGCGCCAGTGCCCGGCGGGTGCCGCTGTCGGAGCTGACGTTCGGGGATCGCTTCGCCGTCATACGCCGCACCCTATGAGGCGTGGGTCCGTCCGGCGCACTCAGCCCCCGGCCGCACGTACGGGAGAAGTCATGGTGTACGCCCTCCGGGGAGTTTGCGGCCGGAGGGTATGAGTTCCGGGGCGGAATCGACGAACGGGTGGGTAATTGATGGCCGTTATGGGGGTGGATGGCGCGTTTTGTCTAGCCTCGGGGGTCCGGTCGCTGGCCGTCGCGACGCTCGTCATCGGGTTGTCGGCACTGCTCGCGGGTGAGGCGTTCGCGGCGCCGTACGCCGGGCACGGCGGCGGATCGGGCAAGAGACACGCCAAGCAGGTCACGGACGGCCGCAACACGGCCAACGCGCCCACGATCGCCAGCGCCCCCCGGCAGGTGTCCACGGGCAGGCGCAACGTGAACGCCCCCGCCGGCAACAACGGCGTCGCGGTCACCGGCCTCCAGCAGGAGACGAGCGTCAGCGTCTTCACCAACACCCTCAGCGGCAGGTGCCACGCGGGGGTCGAGCACTGCGGGATCAACCAGGACCTGAAGACGCGCGAGGCCGGTGGGGCTCGGCACACCGGGCGCGGTCAGAAGGACCGGTAGTCGCGCGGGGCCATGCGCGGGCCGCGCGCCGGCGGCCTGACGCCGCTGAGCTCGATCAGCCTGACCACACGGTGGCGGTGCCCCCGGAACGGCTCGAGCAGGTCGAGCATGCCGTCGTCGTCGGTCTTCCGCCCGGTCAGCGCGTAGCCGACGATTCCCGGCAGGTGGAAGTCGCCCACGCTCGGGGCGTCCGGGTCGCCGTGGGCCCGCTGGCGCACCTCGGCGGAGGTCCACACGCCGATCCCCGGCAGCGCCCGCAGCAGGCGGTCCGCCTCCGCCGACGCCTCCGTGGTGCGCTCAAGCTTCTCGGCGTGCCGGGCCGCGTTGACGATCGTCCTGGCCCGTACGGCCTCCGCTCCGGCCCGGTGCCAGTCCCACGACGGGATCGCCCGCCACACCTCGGGCGGCGGGATCACGTACATGCCCTCGGGGGCCGGGCCGGGGGCCGGCTCGCCGTACCGGCGCATGAGGAACCGCCAGGCCCGCCACGCCTCCCTGCCGACCACCTTCTGCTCCAGCACGGCGGGCGCGAGCGCCTCGAAGACCCGCAGGGAACGCCCGATCCGCAGCCCGGCGGCACGGTCGGCCAGGCCCGCGACGAACGCGGCGGCGCGGGCCTGCCGGATATCGCCCGAGCGGGTGAGCCGCGCGAGCATCGCGGCGAAGCCGGCCACGTCGTCGTCGGCGCCCAGCAGAGAGGGAAGCGTCTCCAGCAGCCACTCCGCCCCCGGCCCCCACGCCTGCCCGAGGACCTCGCCGTGGCTCGCCGTCACGCGCAGGGTGCCGGACCCCTCGGGAGTGCGCGAGGTGCGCCAGATCGCCCCGTCCGGGGTACGCCGCCAGGCCGGGTCGCCTCCCCCGTGCCGGTGCGGCGACAGCGTCAGCGCGACGTCGAACGGCGCGGACGGCCGCCAGCGCCGCTCGCTTCGCCGCCCGGTGGAAGCCGTACGGATCACTTCAGACGTCGCTGGAGAAGCGGACCGCGCACTCGGGCAGATTTACCCCCGGCCAGACGCGCATACCGGAGGTCAGCTCGTTGCCGGGGCCGATGAGCGCGCCGTCGCCGACCACGACCTCACGCAGCACGGCGCCGGAGGCGACGCGGGCGCCGATGCCGACGACCGAATCCACGACGGTCGCGCCGGACTCCACGTGGCAGTCCTCGGACAGCACGCTGCCGCGTACGTTCGCGCCTGCCTCGACCGTGGCCCGGGCGCCGACGACCGTGCCACCGGTGACCTTGGCCTCGGGCGACACGACGGCCCCGTCCAGGAGGAGGCTCTCGCCCACCGGTCCCGGCAGCGCGGGCGAGCCGAGCTTGCCCAGCACCAGGTCGGCCGAGCCCTGCACGAACGCCGCCGGGGTGCCCACGTCCAGCCAGTACGACGTGTCGGCGTAACCGAGCACCAGTTCGCCGGCCGCGATCAGCCCGGGGAAGGTCTCCCGCTCCACCGACACCACCTGGCCCTCGGGGATCGTGTCGATGACCGAGCGCTGGAACACGTAGCAGCCGGCGTTGATCCGGTTCGTCACGGGATTGGGCGTCTTCTCCAGGAAGGCGCTGACCCGGCCGTCGTCGTCGGTCGGCACGCAGCCGAACCTCGACGGGTCGTCCACCTCCGTGAGATGGAGGGTCACCGCGGCCCCCCGTGAAACGTGCAGGTCCACCTGCGCCGCGATGTCGTGGCCCGAGAGGATGTCGCCGTTCAGCACGAGCACCGGCGCCTCGGGCGGGCAGGTCAGCGCCCGCGCGGCGTTGCGGATCGCGCCCCCGGTGCCGAGCGGCGTGTCCTCGGTCATGTAGACGATCTCCAGGCCGAAGCCCGACCCGTCGCCGAACGCCTCGCCGAACATCGAGGCCCGGTAGGACGTCGCGAAGACCACCCGGCGCACCCCGTACGCCCGCGCCTTGGCCAGTTGGTGCGCGAGGAAGGGCACCCCCGCCGTCGGAAGCAGCGGCTTGGGCGTGCTGAGTGTCAGCGGCCGCAGACGCGTGCCCTGGCCGCCCACGAGAAGGATCGCCTCAAGAGCATCCGGCGACCGCACAGAACTCTCCCTCACAGCCGCGAGGGTAGCCTAGCCGGGCCCTCCGCATGGCTCGCCGCCGCCGACCGTTGTGCGGACGTTTCAAGACAGGCGCGGAATCTCCGTTCACGAACCCGGAACCGGGCGATACGCGGGGCTGAATTCACCTCAACATGAGCAACTAAAACGGACGCCCGAAACTGCGCGGTTCACGGTGGGATCCCGGTTTCCAGTGGCGCAGGCGGGGCCGTGCGAAAGACCGTGGAAACCCCAGGTGACGCAGGTCACCATCCTGATGGGAGGAATGAAGTGATGCCGGTGAACGGGGCCGCACACCCGGCGGCCGAGGTGAGGACCTCATTCGGAAATTGGCTGGCCGCTCGTCACGAGCTGGACGAGACCGTGGGGAGGCTCCTCGACACGCCGGGCAGATGGAGAAGTTGGGGCGCTGTGCAAGAACTCCGGGAGACGGAATCTCGCGCCTGGCAGCAATTCATCCACATCTGGACGTCCGCGATCGACAGCTGAAAGGCGTTTGTTCCTATGTCGTCGCAGGAGATCGCCGACGCGATGGAGGCGTTATTCCACGCTCGTGACGCGCTCAACGACGTCCTGGCGAACCTCGCCGGTGTCGATGTCACCGGGATCGATGTCGGCGGCATCGAGAAAGCACGCCAGGAGGAGGCGGCGGCCTGGCGATATGTCGAGGACGCGCTCGCGAGAGACGCACGCGAGCGGTAGGCCGGCCAGCGGGAAACGACCTGATGGTCCACGCGTCGTTGGACGCCACCCTCGCGGCCGTTCGCGCCCTCATCGAGCCCCTGTTGCCTGCCGCTGCACCAGGTCCGCGGCTTCGGCCGCCCGTTGGTAGGCGAGCAGATGGGCTTCCGCCGAGTGCCGCCAGGTGAACTCGCGCGATCGGGTGACCCCCGCCTGTGCCAGCGAGTCACGCCGTTCCGGCGACTCCAGCAGGGCGCGCAGTGCCCGCGCGATGCTGTCGGCGTCGGGCTCGGTGTAGGCCCGGCCACGCCCATCGCGCGCACGACGCCGTCGTGCTCGGCCGCGCCCGCCAGGCCGTGGGTGTGCGCGGCCACAGCCGCCAGCCGGGCGAGCCCGGCCTCCAGCACGGCCACGTCCTGCGGGCTCGCACCCTTCTGCGGGCCGTAAACCGCCGCCGCGCCGTACGGCCCGAGCAGCGGGTTGTCCACGTCGCTCGCCACGACCACCTCGAACCCGCGCAGCAGGCCGGAGGCGTCGATCGTGTGCAGGTCGCGGAGCGCGGCCCCGCCGGGCGGCAGGTCGGCTCCGTGGGCGTCCAGCAGCCGTACGCCGAGGGCCTGGGCCATCCCCGCGCCGCCGTCGGTGCAGGCGCTGCCACCCAGGCCGAGCACGATCCGCGTCGCGCCGTGCCGTACGGCGTGGGCGATCAGCTCGCCGGTGCCGCGGCTGGTGGCGGTCAGCGGCACCGGGCCGCCCGGCAGCCGGCGCAGGCCCGACGCCTCGGCCAGTTCGATCACCGCGACCCGCGCGCCGGGCTCGTCGCGCACGGCGTAGCTCGCGGTGACCGGGTCGCCGGCCGGTCCGGTCACCTCCGTCTCGACCCGGGTGAAGCCGCTCGCCACGACCGCGTCCACGGTGCCGTCGCCTCCGTCGGCCACCGGCAGCTCGACGACCGGGACGTCCCCCGATCCCGGGAGACGCAGTCCGGCGGCCACGTGCGCGGCCACCTCGGGCGAGGTCAGCGACCCGCGGAACTTGTCCGGCGCGATGACGACGTGTCCTGTCATGGTGCGGCTCACCTGTGGCCCTTCGATCGTGTCCGGGAACGCCTCAGACATGATCCATGGTGGTCAGCCTGCGGTGGGCGGCGGCCCCCGCCCGTGCGGCCTCCGCCCCCGAGACGGTGCGCAACTCCCCGTCGTCCACCACGGTCCGGCCGCCCACGAGCAGCCGGGCGAGCGGCGGGGTGGCGCCGTACGCGAACGCGACGACAGGATCGTCGATCGCGGCGTGGAAGCCGCCGAGCCGCCACAGCGCCACGTCGGCGAGCTTGCCGGGCTCCAGCGAGCCGATCTCCGCCTCACGGCCGAGGCAGCGGGCGCCGCCGAGCGTGGCCATCTCCAGGGCCTGGCGGGCGGTCAGCGCGCGCGGGCCGTACCTGGCCCGCTGCGTGAGCACGGCCATGCGGATCTCCCCGGCCAGCGGGGTCATCTCGCTGGAGGCCGCGCCGTCGACGCCGAGGCCGACCGGCGCGCCCGCGGCCAGCAGGTCGGAGATCCGGGCGATGCCGGCGCCGAGACGGCCGTTGGAGGACGGGCAGTGGGCCGTGCCCGTGCCGGTCTCGGCGAGGCGCCGCACGTCCTTGTCGGTCAGGTGGACGCAGTGGGCCAGCCACACGTCGGGGCCCAGCCAGCCGAGCCGGTCGAGGTATTCGACGGGCAGCACGCCGAACTGCTCCCTGCAGTGCTCGTCCTCGTCGGCCGTCTCCGCCACGTGCGTGTGCAGCCGTACGCCGTGGGAGCGGGCGAGGTCGGCCGAGCGGGTCATGAGTTCGCCGCTGACCGAGAACGGCGAGCAGGGGGCGACCGCGACACGCAGCATCGACCCGAACGACGGATCATGATATTTCCGGATCGCGTCGTCGGTGGCCCGGAGGATCTCGTCGACGTCCTCCACGACCTCGTCCGGCGGGAGGCCACCGCGCGAGGCGCCCCGGTCCATGGACCCCCGGCAGGGATGGAAGCGCAGCCCGACCCGGCGCGCGGCCTCGATCTCCGCCTCGAAGAGGTCTCCCCTGCCCTTGGGGAAGATGTAGTGGTGGTCGGTCGAGGTCGTGCAGCCCGACAGGGCCAGCCAGGCCAGCCCCGCCGTCGCGGCGCCCGCCACCACCTCGGCGTCCATCCGGGCCCAGAGCCGGTAGCTCGCCACCAGCCACTCGAACAGCGTGCCGTCCGGTGTCACCCCCTGGGACGCCCACTGGTAGAGGTGGTGGTGGGTGTTGACCAGTCCGGGGGTGACCAGGCAGCCGGAACCGTCGACGCGTTCCGCCCCCTCGGGCACGGCCGTCGCCGGTCCGGGGCCGACCGCCGTGATCAGGCCGTCCTCCACGACGACGTGGCCGGACGGGATCTCCTCCCCTGCGACGGGGACGACGTAGGCGTTCTCGACGACCACGGGACGTGGGCTCTCGGGCAACGGGACTCCCGGTGTGGACGATGCGGGCGCGGCCGGACGATCCGCGGACCCCGTCATGTGCGAAGGCCCGTTCATGTGCGGCCCCGTCATGTGCGAAGCCCCGTCATGCGCGGGAGCCGGAGTCGGCACCCGCGCGGCGGGCGGCGGCCAGGCGCACCGCGTCGAGGATCTTCTCGTATCCGGTGCAGCGGCACAGGTTGCCGGCCAGGGCCTCCCGGATGTCGGCGTCCCGTGGCACCCCCTCGGCGTCCGCGAGCAGCGCGTGGGCCTGGACGACGAGACCGGGCGTGCAGAAGCCGCACTGCACGGCCCCCGCGTCCACGAACGCCCGCTGCACGTCGCTCAACCCGGTGTCCGGCCCGCCGCCGGAGGTCGCCAGGCCCTCGACCGTCACCACCTCGCGTCCCTCCGCCTGACCGGCGGCGACGAGGCACGCGCAGACCGGGGTGCCGTCGAGATAGACGGTGCAGGAGCCGCATTCGCCCTGCTCGCAGGCGTTCTTGGCGCCCGGCAGGCCGAGCCGCTCGCGCAGGACGTACAGCAGGCTCTCGCCCTCCCACACGTCGTCGGCCGTCATCGGGCGGCCGTTCACCGTGAGGTTCACCCTCATGAGTTCCCCCTGAAGTCGTCCCACGCCCAGCCGAGCGCGCGGCGCGCCATCACGGTCAGGGCGTGCGTGCGGTAGGCGGCGCGGCCCCGCACGTCGTCGATCGGCGCGGCGGAGGCGGCCACGAGTTCGCCGAATCGGCGTGCCACACCGGGATCGAGCGGGCGGCGGCCGTCCCAGTCCAGTTCGCCGGACGCGAAGTCCTCGGCCCGCGGGGCGTGGCGCGGTGTCGGCGCGGCCGAGCCGATGCCGGTGCCCACCCGGCGCCCGGACGGGTGCAGCGCGACCGCGAACGAGCACACCGCGATCACCATGGCGTTCCTGGTGCCTATCTTGGAGAAGTACTGCGGGCCGGTGGCGGCCGGGACGCGCACGGCGCGGATCAGTTCGTCGGGGGCGAGCGCGTTGCGCTTCACGCCGGTGTAGAACTCCCCGATCGGGATCAGCCGGGTGCCGCGCACCGACTCGGCCTCCACGACCGCGCCGCAGGCCAGCAGCGGCGGGTGGCTGTCGCCCGCGGGCGAGGCCGCGCCGAGGTTGCCCACGACCGTGCCCCGGTTGCGGATCTGCGGCGACCCGACCGTGCGGGACGCCTGGGCCAGGCCGGGCAGCTCGGTCCCGAGCTCGGCGATCAGCCGGGAGTAGGTCACGCCCGCGCCCACGCGGATCTCGACGCCCTCCCGCGACCACTCCCGGAGCTCGGGGATCGGCGTGAGGTCGAGCAGGGCGGCCGGACGGCCCTTGTCGAGGTTGATCTCCACCATGACGTCGGTGCCGCCCTGGAGCGGCGTGGCCTCGGGCCGCCCGGCCTTCAGCGCCAGGGCCTCCGCCCAGGTCCGCGGTCGCAGGAAGTCCATCGGCTACTCCCAGGCCGGGCCGGCGGCGGGCGCGTCCTCGCGCAGCACCGTGCCCTCGATCAGCCCGTACGGCCGGTCGGCGGCGAAGAAGACCTCGCCGTCGTTGTCCAGCCCGAAGGGCGCCAGGTCCACCAGGAAGTGGTGCTTGTTCGGCAGCGACAGGCGCACCTCGCAGACTCCCGGGCACTCGGCCAGCACGCGCGTGCCCATGGCGTACAGCGTCTGCTGCAGGGACAGGCTGTAGGTGTCGGCGAAGGCCGCGAGCAGCGCGCCCCGCGCGTTCTCGTAGACCTTGTCCCAGTCCTGCGAGGCGGCCTGCGAGGCGTCCGTGTGCCGCCACGCCGCGTCCACGGCGGTGGCCAGGACGCGGTCGCGGGTCTCCGGCAGCGTCGTGTACTCGTCCTTGGCGAAGCCCCAGAACTCGGAGTTGGTCGTGTTGAGCACGACGAGGTCGCGCAGCCCGGAGACCACCCACGACCGCGTCCCGTCGTAGTGGGCCACGCAGGTGCGGACCTCCCGGCCCGAGCGGACGAACGAGTGCCCGAACGCGCCGTTGCGCTCCCAGGCGTGCTCCTCGACGGCGACCCTCGCATGGTGGATCGCGGGCTGGGAGTCCGCGAAATGACGCGCGAGCAGCAGCGCGAAGTCCTCGATCGCCCCGACGCCGTGCTTCTTGGCGAACGCGAAGACCGTGTTCTTCTGCGTGTCGGTGGGCAGGACTGCGGAGTTGTCCCCGCTCAGGTGCACCTCGGTCATGTCGCCCGACAGCGAGGTGCTGACGGTGAGGTCCTTGATCCGGTGGGCGTCGCCGTGCCGGGTCACCCGCACGACCCTCGTCTCGGCCTTGCCGTACCTGTTGGGCCCCAGAACGGCCACGTCAGCTCCCCCGGTAGGTCGAGTAGGCGAACGGGCTCAGCAGCAGCGGCACGTGGTAGTGCTCGCCGGCCTCCCGGATGGCGAACACGACGCTCACCTCGGGGAAGAACGCCTCGTCCCCAAGGTAGCCGCCGGTGTCGAACACGAGCCGGTAGGTCCCCGGGCGGGGATCCGCCGCCGGGTCCCACTCCCGGCCCAGCGGGGTCCACTCCCGGATGCGCCCGTCGCCGTCGGTGCGGCCCTCCGCCACCGGCACGAACCCGTGCGCGGCGCGCCGCGACAGCCGTACGGACAGGTCCTTGGCCGGCCGCCCGGCGGCGGTGTCGAGCACGTGCGTCGAAAGGCTCACCGGCCCTCCCAGAGCTTGGCCAGCCGCAACGCGACGATCTTGGACAGCTCGTCCCCGACCACCTTGCGCTCGGTCTCCTCGTCGTTGCCGAGCCGGTCCCGCAGCAGCGCCAGCAGTTCACCGGCCTCCCGGCCCGTGGCGCAGACCAGGTAGACGTGGCCGAACCGGCTCTCGTAGGCGGCGTTGCCCTCGCGGAGCGCGCCCAGCACGTCGCGTCCGGCCTCCGCGGTCCCGGACTGTTCCGCCCGCGACCACGCGGCCTCGCGTCCCCCGCCGCCGGGCCGCTCACCGATCCGCGGGTGCGCCGCCAGCGCCTCCAGCACGTCGTCCCAGGTCAGCTCCGCGAGAGCCGACTCGCTCGCGCGGCGGAGCCCGTCGAGATCCCGGAACGGCCCGCGCGCGGCGACCGCCTCCACCCACCTGGCGGAGGCGCAGCAGGACCGCAGGTCCTCCCGGCTGAGTTCGCGCATGCCCGTCAGTCAACCGCCGGGCCCGAGGCGGGTCCAGCGGCGCGAAGTCCGAACCGGACGCCCTGCTCGGGGGGCCGCTTTGTACGTTGTGACAAAGGGGGCGGCACCAGCCTGCAGCAACATCCCGTGCCAATACTCTGGGGGCATCATGACTTCTTCCAATCTCATCGGCGGGCACGTCTTCGTCGCCGGCGGCCTGGCCAAGGGCGGGCTGAAGTACGCGGCCGACATCGGCGCCGAGATGATCCAGGTCTTCGTCACCAACCCGCGGGGCTGGGCGCTCAGCGAGGGGAACCCCGCCGAGGACGCCAAGCTGCGCGAGTCGGGCGTGCCGGTCTTCCTGCACGCCGCCTATCTCGTGAACTGCGGGTCGCCGACGCCGGAGACCCTGGAGAACTCGATCGCGGTGATCCGCCACACCCTGCGCAGGGGCGTCGAGACCGGCGCGCTCGGCGTGGTCGTCCACACCGGCTCGGCCGTGAGCCAGCCGCGCGAGGCCGCGATGCGCCAGATCCACGAGCGCCTGCTGCCGGTGCTGGACGAGCTGCCCGACGACGGCCCCGACCTGCTGCTCGAACCGATGGCGGGCCAGGGCCAGATGCTGTGCGCGACCGTCCAGGACCTCGGGCCCTACCTGGAGGCCCTCGACCACCATCCCAAGGTCGGCGTCTGCCTCGACACCTGCCACGCCTTCGCGGCGGGCCACGACCTGGCCGCGCCCGGCGGGGTGAAGGAGATGATGGACGCGCTGAACGACGTGGCCCCCGGCCGGCTCAAGCTGATCCACGCCAACGACTCGAAGGACCCCTGCGGCTCGAAGCGCGACCGGCACGAGAACATCGGGGCCGGGCACATCGGCGCCCAGGCGTTCGGCGAGCTGATGCGCCACCCCACGACCGCCGGGGTGCCCATCTGCATCGAGACCCCGGGCAAGGTGGAAAAGCACCGCGAGGACATCGAACTGCTCAAGAAGCTGCGCGGCGACTGACCGGTCGCGTTCCCCGGCCCGCCGGTCGCCGCACCGCAGCGGGGTTTCTCGGCAGCACCCGCCGTCCGGGGCAGCGGCACCGGGCGTTCCGGAGGTGGCGGCGCCTGGTGTTCAGGGGCAGCGGCCTCGCGGGGAAAAGCAGGAATGGGGCGTTCGCGGCGATCCGGCGCCCCCGTATGGCCGGATCGCCGCGCACCCCCCGATACGCGTGGGCGGGGCCCTTCCCCCCCGAGTAGGGCCCCGCTTGGTAACCACTTGGTGACAACCTGCTCACTTTGTGATTACCCCGCGTGTCTTGCGACGTGCGAAAGACTACGAGGTGTAGTCGGGCGGCGGGATGGCCGTTCGGACGAGCGGTCTCTAGTTAGCGCCATGCGGCCCGCTCCCGCACGACGAGCGGGCCCCGGGAGACGACGAGCGGTAGATCGGGGCGCGCGAAGACACGCCCCCGCCCAGCCGCGCGCCCCCGGCGAGTGTGCACGGCTCACCTGCCGAGGCGGCGGTAGCGGCGGGCCGACAGGGGCAGGAAGACGAGCGTGATCAGCAGTGGCCAGCCGATCGCCAGCGTGAGGGCGTGTTCGGCGGCCCAGGACCCGCCCTGCCATCCGGGGTTGCCGAACAGCATCCGGCACGCGGCGACCGTCGCCGACAGCGGGTTCCACTCCGCGATCGCCCCGAGCCAGCCCGGCAGGAGCGCCGGGGACACGAAGGTGTTGGCCAGCATCGTGAGCGGCAGCAGCGGCAGCCAGGCCGCGCTGGCCGCCTCCGGGGCGAGCGCCAGGCCGAGGTAGATCCCCACCCAGATGAGCGCGAAGCGCAGCAGGAGGAGCAGGCCCACGGCGGCCAGGGCGTCGCCGATCCCCCGGTGCCAGCTCCATCCGGCGACCAGGCCGCACGCGAGCAGGACCAGCAGTTCGAGCACCGAGTTGACGATGTCGGCGAAGGCGCGGCCGAGCACCACGCCGGGCCGCGATATCGGCATCGAGCGGTAGCGGTCGGTCACCCCGCGGGCGGTCTGCAGGCTGACCACCGTCATCGTGGTCATCACCCCCATCGCCATCGTCTGGGAGAACATGCCCGGCATCAGGAACTCGCGGTAGTCGCCGCCGCCCGCGACGTTCATCGCGCTGCCGAGGACGTAGCCGAACAGCACGACCATGACGATCGGATACAGCGTCAGGTTGAGGACCGCGGCCGGGTTGCGGACCCAGTGCTTGAGGTTGGTGCGGGCGATGACCGACGCGTCCGACAGCGTCCAGCGCAGCCGCTCGCCCCAGCGGGGCGGCGCGTCCACCGGGGCGTCCACCGGGGCGTCCGGGGCGGCGAGGGCGCTCACGCGGCCGCCTCCGCCGTCAGGCTCAGGAACACCTCGTCCAGCGTCGGACGGCGCAGGGAGACGTCCTCGACCTCGATGCCGCGCCGCTCCAGCTCGCGTACGACCGTGGTGAGCGCGCCGACGCGATCGCGTACGGGGGCGGTCAGGCGGCGCGTGTCCGCGTCGGCCACGGGCTCGGCCTGCGCGACGCCCGCGAGGACCGCGGCGGCGTCGCCGAGGCGGGCGGGATCGCGCACGACGAGGTCGAGATGGTCACCGCCGATCAGCGACTTCAGACGCTCGGGGGTGTCGTCCGCGATCACCCTGCCTCCGTCGATCACCGCGATCTGCCGGGCGAGCTGGTCGGCCTCGAACAGGTACTGCGTCGTCATGAGCACGGTGCTGCCGGCGTCGGCGAGCCCGCGCACGCTGCGCCAGACCTCCGTGCGGCTGCGGGGGTCGAGCCCGGTGGTCGGCTCGTCGAGGAAGAGCACGCGCGGAGCCTGGATGAATGCGGCGGCCAGGTCGAGACGGCGCCGCATGCCGCCGGAGTAGTGCCTGACCCGCCGGTCGGCCGCCCCGGACAGCCCGAACCGCTCCAGAAGCTCACCGGCGCGGCGGCGCGCCGTCGCCGCGCCGAGATGGTGGAGCCGCCCCCACATCTCGAGGTTCTCCCGCCCGGTGAGGATCTCGTCCACGGCCGCCTCCTGCCCGGCCAGGCCGATCCGGCGGCGCACCTCGGCCGGCTGCCGCACGACGTCGAACCCGGCCACGAGCGCGCGGCCGGAGCCCGGCCGCGCCAGCGTGGTCAGCACGCGGACGGCGGTGGTCTTGCCCGCGCCGTTCGGGCCGAGAACCGCGCACACGCTCCCGTCGGCGACTCTCAGGTCGAACCCGTCGAGGGCTCTGGTGTCGCCGTAGCGCTTGCCCAGCCCCTCGGCGACGATGGAGTAAGATTTCATAAGCTCATAATGAGACATCGATGTCCCACGATCAAACGGTGAAGTCTCCTATTGGGCGCCGCTGCTAGCCTTCCGGGCGTGACCGACACCAGGGAATCGGGCACGCGCAGCCGCACGCGCCGTGCCATCCTCGCCGCGGCGGCCTCGGTCCTCGCCCGCGATCGCGGCGCGACGCTCGCGGACATCGCCGAAGCCGCCGAGATCGGCCGCAGCACGCTGCACCGCTACTTCTCCGACCGGCAGGACCTCGTGAACGCGGCCGTCGTCGATTCCTTCCGCGTGGTGGAGAGATCGACGGCCGAGGCGGCCATCGACCAGGGTCCGCCGCTCGAGGCGATGCGCAGGCTGATCGCCGCCCTGGTGGACGCCGGGGACCGCCTGGCGTTCCTGTTCGGCGACCCCCGGGTGCTCGAGGAGTTCACGGCCTGTTTCGAGCCCGACCTGTCGGTGCCGACCACCGTCGGCCTGATCGAGCGCGGCCAGGCCGAGGGCGTGTTCGACCCCGGCGTCAGCGCCGAGTGGATCCAGCAGGTGCTGTGGGCCCTCACCTATACCGGCTGGGAGGCGGCCGAGAAGGGGCTGCTCCCCCGGCACGGCGTCGCCGCCGCAGTGACCCGCGCCTTCGAGAGCGGCATGGTCGTGTCCCCGGCCCGCCCCTGAGCGCCGTACGGCCCGCTACGACGGGCGCGGGGACCCCGAGGTGATCGCGCGGAGGCTCAGGGACGGAACTGGCGGACGAGCTGCTCGCGCACCTGCCGGGTGTGCCGCCTGCTCACCGGCAGCGTCTCGCCGCCCACCTGCAGGACCACCCGCCCGGCGTCGAAGCGCAGCTCGCTCACGTGCCGCGCGTTGACCAGGGTGCTGCGGTGGGCCCGGACGAACCCCGCACCCGCCCAGCGGCGTTCCAGCGCCGCGAGGGACATGCGTACGAGGTAGACGGCGTCGGCCGTGTGCAGGCGGACGTAGTCGCCGTGCGCCTCGGCGTAGCACACGTCCTGCCGGGCCACGAACTTCGTGCGGCCCCCGAGCTCGACCGGGATCGTCTCCAGGTCCTCCTCGGCGCCGGGAGGCGCGACGGCGGCCGAGAGCCGGCGCACGGCCTCCGCCAGGCGTTCCGGGCGTACGGGCTTGAGCAGGTAGTCGACGGCCTCCAGCTCGAACGCCTGGACGGCGCAGTCGTGGGCGCTGACGAAGACCAGACGGGGAGGCGCGGGGAAACCGCCGATGAGCCGGGCCAGGTCGAGGCCGTCGAGGCCCGGCATGCGCACGTCGAGGAAGACGCCGTCGAGGCGCTCCCCGTCGGCGATCATCTGGACCATGTCGTGCAGGGCGGCCCCGCCGTCGGTCGCCGTCCTCACGTGCTCCACCCGGGCGCCTGGCGGAGCAGGAAGGCGAGCTCGGACAGGGCGGGGACCTCGTCGTCCACCGCGAGGACACGCAGCATGGCGTCCACCGTGCCGCGTTCCCCGCCCTCCGCGCAAGGGGTGACCGAGCGGTAGGTGACATTCCCGATACTCTCCGCCACCGTCGCGGTGGGTGCCCGGGCAAGCTCCAGGCCAAGACTAGGTAGAGCTATTCGGCTTTTGCCGCCTAAAGGGCTATTTGTTCGCCAGGGCTGCCTACCGTTGACAGGGAGACCAGGCCGAACGAGGAACTTCGATGAGCATCAGGCCGGGCGTGTTCCTTCCCCTCCCCCACTCCATCCGGGTGCGCGTGACCCTGACCGTGGCGGCGGTGTCCGTACTCGTCGCCGCGGTGATCGCGACCGGCCTGTGCCTGCTGATCCGGCACCGGGTCGAGAGCGAGGTCTTCAAGGAGACGCGTCGCGTCGCCACCGAGTGGATCGGCCTGATGGAACGCGGGCAGATTCCGCCGCCGTCGCCGACGGCGCGGGTCCCGCTCGTCCAGCTCGTCGACTCGCGGGGCCGGGTGACGATGGCCGGGCCCATGGCCGGCGACCGGCCGCTGAGCACGGTCCAGCCGACCGAGGAGAACCGTTTCCAGGACGTGACCGAGTGCCCCGAGAGCGAGCGGTGCGTCATGCTCACCGCCGGCCGGGTCCCGTCGTTGCAGGCCTGGGAGCTCTGGCACGGCGAGCCCCACTTCGTCTACGCCGGCACGGACCAGCCCCCCGCCCTGCGCGGGCTGCGGCTGGAGTTCCTCATCGGCTCCGGCGGGGCGCTGCTGGCGGCCCTGTGGACATGGACGACCTGGCGGGCGGCGGGCCGCATCCTACGGCCGATCGACGCGATCCGGCAGCGGATGTCGGAGATCACCGCCAACGACCTGTCCCTGCGGGTGCCGCAGCCGTCCGGCCGGGACGAGATCGCGCAGCTCGCCCGCGCCGCGAACCAGACGCTCGGCCGGCTGGAGGCGGCGGTGACCCGGCAGCGGGAGTTCGCCGCCGTCGTCTCCCACGAGCTCAAGTCCCCGCTCACCGGTCTGCGCACCGGGCTGGAGGAGGCGCTGCTCTACCCGGAGACGGACGCACGGCAGGCGATCGCCAGGTCGCTGCCGGCGGCCGGTCGCATGCAGCAGATCATCGACGAGCTGCTCGCCTTCGCCCGGCTCCGCAACACGCCGTGCTCGTCCGAGCCGGTCGACCTCGGGGCGCTCGTACGCGACGAGGCGGCGGCGCGCACCACGGGCGTGCCGGTGCACGCCAGGACCGAGCCGGACGTACGTGTCCTCGGCAACCGCGTGCAGTTGGCCAGCATCGTGACGAACCTGCTGGTGAACGCGCAGCGCCACGCCACCGGCCAGGTGGACGTGAGCGCCGAGCGCGCCGGCGACCAGGCGCTGGTGGTCGTGCTGGACGACGGCGACGGCGTCGACGAGGAGGACAGGGAGCGCATCTTCGAACCCTTCACCCGCCTGGAAGCGGGGCGGCGCCTCGATCCCGGCGGCAGCGGCCTCGGCCTGGCCCTGTGCCGGGCGATCGCGGTCGCGCACGAGGGCAGCCTGTGCGTCGAGGAATCCCCGCGCGGCGCCCGGTTCGTCCTGCGGCTTCCGCTCCTGACCGGCTGAGCGCAGGGATCCGGGGCGCCTGCCCCGGCACCTGCTCTACGGGAGCCGGCCTTTCAGGAGCGGGCGGGGACGGCGCGGGGGCGGGTCTTGGGGATGCGCAGCCGGATGCGGGTCCCCTTGCCGGGCGCGGTCTCGACCATGAGCCCGTAGTCCTGGCCGTAGAGGTGACGCATGCGCAGGTCCACGTTGCTCAGCCCGATCCCGCTGCTCTCCTCGGCGAGCGCGGCCCGCAGATGCTCGGGGTCCATGCCGACGCCGTCGTCCTCGACCCAGATGTGCGCCTCCGGCCCCGCGTCCCTGATCACGACCCGGACCTCCCCCGGCATGCCGTGCTTGATCGCGTTCTCCACCAGGGGTTGCAGGCACAGGAACGGCACGTCCACCCGCAGCACCTCGGGGGCGACCTGGACGGTGAAGCGCAGCCGGTCGCCGAACCTCGCCTGCTCGAGCAGCAGGTAGCGGTCCACGCAGCTCAGCTCGTCGGCGAGGGAGGTGAAGTCGGCCGCCCGGCGCAGCGCGTACCTGATGAAGTCGGCGAAGTCGAGCAGCAGCTCGCGGGCGCGCTCGGGATCGGTCCGGACGAACGAGGCGATCGTGGTCAGCGAGTTGTACACGAAGTGGGGCGAGATCTGCGCCCGCAAAGCCCGCGCCTCCGCCTCCAGGGTCCGCCTGCGGGAGGCGTCGAGTTCGGCGAGTTCGAGCTGGCCGGACATCCAGCGGCCCACCTCGGCCGCCGTGCGCACCAGGCCGGTGCCGATCTCGGCGTCGTACGCCGCGAGCGCGCCGACCGTCCTGCCCTCCACGGTCAGGGGGACGACCACCCCGTATCCGTCGCCGCCCGCGGCGCGGGCGAGGCGCGTCCTGCCGCCCGCCATGGCGGCGCGCACCTCGGCGAGGACCGCCTCGTCCGGCGGCGCACCCGTGCCGTCCCTGGCCAGGACGCGGTCGTTCGTGGCGACCACCAGGCCCGCGGTGCCGAGCAACGTCCGCAGGTGCCGTACGGCGCGGCGGGCGGAACCGCGGGTCAGCCCGGCGCGCAGCGAGCCCGCGGCCAGCCCGGCGACGCGCAGGGCGAGGAACGTCGCCTCTCCCGGCAGTTCGCCGGGAGCCGGCCCGCGACAGGCGAGGGCGCGGCCCAGCGCGCCGCCGCAGACCCCGCAGAGCGCGCACAGCGTGACCCAGACGGCTGAAGACACGCCGGACACCGTAGCCGCTCGGCGGCCTCAGGGAGGGCCGTCGCCCGGGTCCTCCTGGTATGAGTAGCGCTGCTCCTTCCAGGGATCGGCCACGTTGTGGTAGCCGCGCTCCTCCCAGAAGCCGCGCCGGTCCTCGGTCAGGTACTCGACCGCGCGCACCCACTTCACGCTCTTCCAGGCGTACAGGTGCGGCACCACGATCCGTACGGGGTAGCCGCGCTCGGGGGACAGCGGGTTCTCGTCGAGGTGGGTGGCCAACAGCGTGGTCGGGCGGTCGAAGTCGGACATGCGCATGTTGGCGCTGTAGCCGTACTCGGCCCAGACCATGACGTGGCGCACGCCCGGCGCCGGGGGGACGCGGTCGAGCAGCGCCGACGCGGGAACGCCGCCCCACTCGTTGCCCATGAGGGAGAACTTGGTGACGCAGTGGAAGTCCGCCACGACCGTCGTCCTCGGCAGCGCGGCGAACTCCTCCCACGAGAACTCGTGGACCCGGCCCGAGGCCGTGGCGCCGAACACCTGGAAACGCCAGGTCTCAGGGCGGAAGGCCGGGACCCTCCCGTAGTGGACGACGGGCCGTCCGCGTGGGACGTACTGGCCCGGCGGCAGGCGCGTCTCCTCCTCAGGTTTCTCCGGCACGCGTGCCATCCTGCCATCCGCCCGGAGGACGGCCGCACCGGACCCCGGAGGTGCGGGTGCGGCACGATCAAGGAAGCGTGCGCTATATTGCGTCACATGCGCACCGCTTGGTCGTTTTGGTATGGCGACGGACCCGTGAGGACCGATCGCCTCCATGCGCTGCGCTGACAGCCACGGCGAACGAAGGCCCCGGGTCCACACGGACCCGGGGCCTTCGTCGTTTTTCCTGACCCGCACCGTCGACAGCAACAGGAGTCACCATGGTCATCGTCATGACCCCCGAGGCCACGCAGGACGACATCGAGGCGATCACCGACCTCGTCGCCGCCGCCGGAGGGGAGGCGTTCGCGAGCCGCGGTGTGAACCGTACGATCATCGGCCTCATCGGCGACGTCGAGCAGTTCGCCACACTGAACCTGCGCGCCATGCCGGGCGTCGCGGACGTCGTACGGGTCTCCACGCCGTACAAGCTCGTGAGCAGGGAGAACCATCCCCAACGTTCCACGGTGACGGTGCGCGGCGTGCCGATCGGCCCGGACACCGTCACCCTGATCGCGGGCCCGTGCGCGGTCGAGACGCCGGAGCAGACGCTGGAGGCCGCGCTGATGGCCAAGGCGGCGGGCGCGACGCTGCTGCGCGGCGGCGCCTTCAAGCCGCGCACCTCGCCGTACGCCTTCCAGGGGCTGGGCGAGAAGGGCCTGCGCATCCTGGCCGAGGTGCGCGAGGAGACCGGCCTGCCGATCGTCACCGAGGTCGTGGACGCCCACGACGTGGCGCTCGTGGCGTCGTACGCCGACATGCTGCAGGTCGGCACCCGCAACGCGCAGAACTTCGCGCTGCTGCAGGCCGTGGGCGCGGCGGGCAAGCCGGTCATGCTGAAGCGGGGCATGACGGCGACCATCGAGGAGTGGCTGATGGCGGCCGAGTACGTCGCCCAGCGCGGCAACCTCGACATCGTGCTGTGCGAGCGGGGCATCCGCACCTACGAGCCCGCCACCCGCAACACGCTCGACATCTCGGCGGTCCCGGTCGTGCAGCGGCTGTCGCACCTGCCGGTGATCGTGGACCCGTCGCACTCCGGCGGCCGGCGCGACCTCGTGCTGCCGCTGTCGCGGGCCGCGGTCGCGGTCGGGGCCGACGGCCTGATCGTCGACCGTGCACCCCCACCCCGAGCAGGCCCTGTGCGACGGCCCGCAGGCCCTGGTGAACGGCGACCTGGACGACCTCGCGGCGGTCATGCGCGACTTCCCCCCGCTGGTGGGCCGCACCGCGACCGTCACGTCCACCGCGACGGCGTCCCCGATCCCCGCCTGAACCCGTCCCCGCCCGATCGCCTCCCGCCGGGCCGGCGGCGAACGCCGTCTCAGACGTCGAGCTTGTACGGCTGGATCGAGTCGGCGAGCTGGGCGGCGAGGTCCTCGGCGTCCAGGCGCCGCTCGATCTGCTTCAGATCCTCGATCTTCGCGCGGGTCTCGGCCTGCCGGGGCGCGAGCAGCGTGCAGCAGTCCTCGTCGGGCAGCTCGGAGATCTCCAGCGTCCCGATCCGGCGGGCCTCGGCCATGATCTCGGTCTTGTCCAGGCCGATCAGCGGGCGCAGGATCGGCAGGTCCACGGCGTGGTCCTGGGCCGTGATGTTCGCCAGGGTCTGCGAGGAGACCTGACCGAGGCTGTCGCCGGTGACCAGCGCCTCGGCGTGGATGCGGTGGGCGACCTCCTCGGCCGTCTTGAGCATCAGCCGCCGCTGCGCGATCACCGCGAGCCGGTCCTGGCCGGAGTTCCTGATCGACTGCTGCGCCTTGCCGAACGGCACCACCCACAGCCGCGACTTGCCCTGAAACTTGTCCAGGTTGCGCACCAGCGCGTACGCCTTGTAGATCGACTCGGAGGTGGTGAACGGGATGCCGGAGAAGTGCAGGAAGTCCACCCGCAGGCCACGCCGCATCATGCGGTAGGCGGCGACCGGCGAGTCGATGCCGCCGGACAGCAGCGCCAGCGCGCGGCCGCTGGAGCCGACCGGCAGGCCGCCCTGGCCCGGCCGGCCCCCGGTGAACAGGAACGCCTCGTCCTTGTCCACCTCGATGTGCACGGTCAGCTCCGGCCTGCTCAGGTCGACCGGCAGCCCGTAGGTGTCGTTGATCGCCCCGCCGACCACGCGGTCGAGCTCGTTGGAGCGCAGCGGGAAGCGCTTGTCGCGACGGCGCGACCGTACGGCGAAGCGCGCCTTGCGGGCCACCTCGTCGCTGTCCCTGATCAGCTCGATCGCGGCCTTGGTGATCGCGTCGGGGTCCTTCGGCACCCGCCAGGCCAGGTGGACCAGCACGATCCCGGGCACGTCGGCCACGCGGGCCGCCACCGTCTCGGCCTCCTCCACGTCGGTCCCGGCGGGCAGGAACAGGGCGATCACCCCGTGCCGCTGGCGGATGTCGACCCGGTGGTCCTTGAGAGCGTGCTTGATGTTCGCCCGCAGGCGCATCTCGAAGATCTCGCGGTTCCGGCCCTTCAGAACCACCTCGCCTAACTTGAGCAGCACCGAGGGCTCTCCGAGGGCGGTCATGGTCATCTGTGGAAACCTCCGGACGGACATGGACGGCCGGCACGCCGGGGAGGGCACGGCCGGGCGACATACTCCAAGGAACAACGCGTCACCGCGATGCGGGCTTCCCCACTGTAATGCCGCCGCCGCGACAGCCCTAGTCGAGTTCGGCCAGGCCCTTCTCTATCGCGTAGCGGACCAGCTCGACCCGGTTGTGGAGCTGGAGCTTGCTCAGCGTGTTCTGCACGTGGTTCTGCACGGTGCGATGCGACAGCACCAGGCGTTCGGCGATCTGCCGATAGGTCAGGCCCTTGGCGACCATGCGCAGCACCTCGGTCTCCCGGTCGGTCAGCCGGGGGCCGTCCCGCTCCGCGTCCCGGCCGGGCCGGGCGTCCGGTGGGCCAGCCTGCGGTACTCCCCCAGCACCAGCCCGGCCAGGCCGGGAGTGAAGACGGCGTCGCCCTCGGCGGTGCGGCGGACCGCCTCCAGGAACTCCTCCCGCCTCGCCGATTTCACGAGATATCCGGAGGCGCCCGCCTTGACCGCCTCCAGCACGTCCGCCTCCTCGGCGCTGGCCGACAGGACGAGCACGCGCGGCGGGACCGCGGACGCGCCGAGCCCCCTGGCCACCTCCACACCCGGCAGGTCGGGCAGCCGCAGGTCGAGCACCACCACGTCCGGCCGCACCGCCGCCGCGACGCGCAGCGCCTGGCGGCCCTCCCCGGTGGCGGCGACGACGTCGTACCCGGCCTCGGTCAGGTCGCGGGCGACCGCCTCCCGCCACATCGGGTGGTCGTCCACCACCATGACCCGCACCCGCGGGCGTTCCCCGCCGCCGGCCGCCACCCCGTCCTCGGCCACTGCCCCCGTGGGCGGGCGCGCGGAATCATTCGCGCGCAGCCGTTCGTCTCCGCTCACGACCGCCTCTCGTTCCCTTCGTCCGCCCACACCGGGACCGACAGCTCGATCTCCGTTCCCGCCCGCGACGAGGTGATCGCCACCGTGCCGCCGAGGTCGGCCACGCGGCCCCGGATCGAGCGGGCCACGCCCATGCGTCCCTCCCGGGCCGCCTGTTCCAGCCGGCCCTCGGGGATGCCCGGTCCGTCGTCGCGTACGGTGACGACCACCGCGCCGCCGTCCTCCTCCGCGAGTATCCACGCGCGGGTGCCCTCGGGGCAGTGCCGCACGACGTTGTCGAGGGCCGCGCCGACGGCCGCCGCCACCTCCCGGGCGCTCTCCGGCGGCAGCGGCAGCGGTGTCGCGGGCGCGGACACGATCACCCGGGACGTGCCGTACGGCCGCAGCAGGTCACGCAGATCGACCTCGGGCTCCGCCGTGAGGTCCGTTCGAGGAGGGATCCCTGCGCCGGCGGGGGAACGGCGAGCCCGCGCCGCGACCGGAGCCGGCCGCGAAGACCGGGCGGCGCGGCGGGTCCGGCGCGTCCGCGACGGGCGGCGCCTGCACCAGCGCCCGCAGCGCCGCTCCTGCTCCCCCCGCGAGCCTGCCCAGCTCCGCCGCCTCGCCGCCGATCTCCGCGCCCCTGCGCTGCACCAGGGCCAGCACCTGGAGCACCGAGTCGTGGATGCCCCGGGCCAGCCGCTCCCGCTCGCGGCCCGCGGCCTCGATCCGCGCGGCGCGCCGCATGCGCTCCTCGGCCTCCCGCGCGAGCCGGGCGACGTGCCCGACGACGACTCCGGCCATGAACATGAGCACGGCGCCGTTCACCGGGATCGAGGCGAGGTCGACCCCGTTGCCGCTGCGCAGCCACAGGTCGGCCGCCGACATGACCGCGGCGGCGACCGCACCGGCCCGGCGTCCCCGGGCCACGCCGTACGCCAGGACGGGCCCGGCCACCCAGGTCGCCGTGATCGGGATCGCCCCGGCCAGCATGTCGCCGCGGCTCTGCGCGTACGGCGTGGCCAGCAGGCAGCCCACCGTGACGAGGAGGTCGGCGGCCAGCAGCGGCCCGCGCCGCGCGGCGGCACGCGGGACGAGCATGACGACCGTCCAGACGGCCATCACGCCGACGACGGCCCAGGCCACGGCGGGACGGGCGTAGCCGCCTGCCCTGAGCACGAGCAGCGCCGCGTACGCGAGCGACGCCACGCGGAAGACCGCGATCGCCCGCCAGAACGGTCCCTCGATGCCCATCGCGCGGCGCCCTCTCCTGATCGAGTCCGAGAGGGCCGGGCCCTCCGCTCACATACTCAGGCAATCGCCGCGCCCCCGCGGCTCACATGGCGCCGTTCGGGGCCACGCATGCGTACGGCTCCCGCGGGGCGACGCGGGAGCGTACCGGATCGTGCGCGGGCCGTGGTGACGGGCCCGCGACCGATCAGCCGAAGAAGACCTCGGCCTCCTCGTAGCGGGAGGCGGCACGGTCTTGAGCTCGGCGGTCGCCTCGGCGAGGGCCACGCGGACGATGTCGGTGCCGCGCAGCGCGACCATCTTGCCGAAGTCGCCCTCGTGCACCGCGTCGATCGCGCCGAGGCCGAAGCGGGTCGCGAGAACGCGGTCGTAGGCGGTCGGCGTGCCGCCGCGCTGGATGTGGCCGAGGACCGTGGTGCGGGCCTCCTTGCCGGTGCGCTTCTCGATCTCCTTGGCGAGCATCTCGCCGATGCCGCCCAGGCGCACGTGGCCGAACGCGTCCAGCTCGCCGGTCTGCAGCGCCATCTGGCCCTCGAGCGGGTGGGCGCCCTCGGCGACGACGATGATCGGCGCGTAGCGGGTCTTGAAGCGCGACTCGACGTAGGCGCAGACCTTCTCGATGTCGAACGGCTTCTCCGGGATCAGGATGACGTTGGCGCCGGCGGCCATGCCGGCGTGCAGCGCGATCCAGCCCGCGTGGCGGCCCATGACCTCGCAGATCAGCGCGCGGTGGTGCGACTCGGCGGTGGTGTGCAGCCGGTCGATGGCCTCCATCGCGATGTTGACCGCGGTGTCGAAGCCGAAGGTGTAGTCGGTGGCGTTGAGGTCGTTGTCGATCGTCTTGGGCACGCCGACGACCTTCACGTCGCGGTCGAACAACTGCTTGGCCACGCCCAGCGTGTCCTCGCCGCCGATGGCGATGAGCGCGTCGACACCCTGCGCGGCGAGGTTCTCCTTGATCCGCTCGACGCCGCCCTCGATCTTGATCGGGTTCGTGCGGGAGGAGCCGAGGATCGTGCCGCCGCGCGGCAGGATGCCCCGGACGGCCTGGATGTCGAGCGGCATGGTGTCGCCCTCCAGAGGGCCACGCCAGCCATCCCGGAATCCGACGAACTCGTGCCCGTACACGCCGACGCCCTTGCGGACGACGCCGCGGATCACCGCGTTCAGCCCGGGGCAGTCGCCGCCTCCGGTCAGGACTCCAATACGCATGACGGGTTCTTCCTCCATCTGGGATTACGCGTGGAATGGCGCGGCCGGCCCGACGCAGACCCCGGCGCTCCACCGCACCGCATTCTGCATGAGCCTATCTCAATGGTCTAGACCAAAAGGAGAGGCTACGCCACCTGGCCGACCAGACCAACTCAGTCTCGCACGGCGAGACCGTCCGCGTCGTGAGAGGCGTCTTCCCAACGGCTCGCCGCGGATCTATGTTTGACTCCGTCAATCATTTCCTTGAGTTAGGCAAGGGAAAAATGGACATCGTTCCGGAAGTCCGCGCGTTCAACCGCTTCTACACGTCCGTCATCGGCGTGCTCGGGGCGGGAATGCACGACACCTCCTACTCTCTGACCGAGGCGCGGGTGCTGTTCGAACTCGGCACCCGGGAGGCGGCCGACGCCGCCGACATCAGGGCCATGCTCGGTCTCGACCCCGGCTACCTGAGCCGGATCCTCGCCAGGTTCGAGAGCGACGGGCTCGTGTCCCGTGAGCGTTCGGCCGAGGACGCCCGCCGCCAGGTCGTACGGCTCACCGCCAAGGGCCGCGACACCTTCGCCATGCTCGACCGGCGCTCGGGCGCCGAGATCGAGACCCTGCTGGCGAAGCTGACCGATCCAGAACGCCGGCGGCTCGTCTCGGCGATGGGCACCGTGCGGAGTCTGCTGGAGCCCGCCGAGCGGCGCGAGCCGTACGTGATCAGGCCGCCGCGGGCGGGCGACCTCGGCTGGGTGGTGCACCGGCACGGGGTCCTCTACAGCGAGGAGTACGGCTGGGGCGCCGCGTTCGAGGCCCTGGTCGCGCGGATCGTCGCCGAGTACGTCGAGAACCACGACCCCCGCAGGGAGGCGGGCTGGATCGCCGAGGTACGCGGCGAGCCGGTGGGATGCGTCTTCTGCGTCCGCAAGGACGACACGACGGCCCAGCTCCGCCTGCTGCTGGTCGAGCCGTCCGCGCGCGGCATGGGCATCGGCGGGCGGCTGGTCGAGGAGTGCCTGCGCTTCGCCACGGCGGCCGGCTACCGGCGGATCATGCTCTGGACCCGCGACGCGCTCGCGAGCGCCCGCCGGATCTACCAGGCCGCGGGGTTCGAACTGGTGGAGCAGCACCCGGGCGAGGAATCGGGCATCCCCGTCAACGAGCAGGTATGGGCCAGAGACCTGTGACCTTCCTGGCCCGTCCGGGCGGTCCGTACCATGATCCCCATGCGGCGAGTGGTGTGGCGGGGCGCGGGAGCGGTCGCCCTCGCGGTGTGCGTGGCCGGGAGCACGGCGGGATGCACGACCGCGGCTGAGCACGCACCGCCCGCCCACCCGCCGTCCGCCGGCCACACGGCCGGGGCTCAGGCCCCGGCCGCGCACAGCGTGGTGAAGGTCTGGGGGTTCGCCTCCTCCTGCGGCCGGCGGACGGAGGCGACCGGGTTCGTCTACGCGCCCGAGAGGATCCTGCTCAACGCCCACACCGTGGCGGGAGTGGACCGCGACCTGGAGGTGGTCCTCGACGACGGGCGGCGGTTCGCCGCGCGGGTGGTGGCCTTCGACCCTGAGGCCGACGCCGCCGTCCTGCGGGCACCGGGGCTCACCGCCCGGCCGCTGCGGCTCACGAAGGCCGCGAGGACCACCGCCGTGGTCGTCGGCTACCGCAAGGGCGCGGCCGCCCCGGCCGTGCTTCCCGCCACGGTGCGGCCGGATGAGCCCGCCGAGTCGTACGACATCTACAACCGCAGACGGGTGTCCCGACAAGTCCACCGCTTCCAGGGCGCGGCCATCACACCCGGCATGTCGGGCGCGCCGCTCGTCACCCGCGGGGACCGGGCGATGGGCATGGTCTTCGCGGTGAACATGGACAGGGCCGACGTCGGCTACGCGCTCACCGCCGCCCAGATCGAGGCGGTCGCGGCGGCGGGCGAGAACGCCAGCACCGCCGTGCCGCACGGCCCCTGCTCCTGACAGCCGGAGCACGACGAATCCGGCTCGGGAGCCGCGAGGCGTCGGCTCAGGCGCGGACGAGATCGCGAAACGGCCCGCGGACCTCGACGGTCACGGGGGCCGGGGCCGGCCGGGCGTCCTGCGGTGGTCGGCAGGAGAAGTAGAGCCTGTCGCCGGCCGGGGACATCGAGGGGCCGACGACGGTCCAGCCTCCCGTGAGGCGCAGGAACGGCACCGCCCGGTCCCCGGCGAGGAGGGTGATCTCGCCGTTCTCACCGCCGCCGGACCGGCCGGCGGTGTCGTGCGACACCGTCAGGCACTCGCGGGCGGCGTCGTACGCCCACACCCGGCCGTCGCCCTCGGTGACGAACCACACCAGGCCGTCGGCATAGTGACAGTCACCGCCGCCCGCGAATCTCCTGGCGCCTTTCACCTGCTCACGCAGGGGCACATGGTCAGGGAGGGCCGGGATCGGCACCCGCGCCCAGGCCACGGACTCCTCGCCGGGGGCGCCGGTCATCACCTCCAGCACACCCGTCGTGAGGTCGCCCCAGTCGTCCGGGCGGAACCGGTACAGGCATCCGTCCGGCTCCCCTTCGGTGAGGTAGACGACGCCACGGTCGGGATCGCAGGCCACGCCGCCGTGGGTGAACAGGCCCATCGCGAGCCGGGGCATGGGGGCGCGCAGGCCGTACGGGTCGCATTCGAAGACCCGGCCGTACGGCGTCCGCTCGCCCGACACCCAGGTGTGCCACGGTGTCGCGGCGCCGGCCCCGCTGCGGTCGGCGCCGGACAGGATGCGATATCCGCCGCGCAGGGTGCCGTCCGGCGCGAAGCGCAGCGCCGTGACGCCGCCGAGCAGCGGCAGCGCGCAGTTGGACACGTATATCCAGCCGTCCCCGTCCGGGAAGCATCCGCCGCCGTCCGGGGCCGCGTGCCAGACGACTCCCCCGGCCCGCTCTCCCGACCGCGCCACGATCCGGACCGCGAAGCCGGGCGGCAGGGCCCGCAGCACGTCCGGTGGGAAGGGGCCGTCCGGATCCCCCTGCCCGTACGGCTCGCTCCGGCCGGGCGGCTCGCGCCCGTCGCCGGGCCGTGCGAACGCCGCGCGCCACAACGCTCCCGGCAGCGCCGAGAGCGCCGCCGATCGGACGGAAGTACCCTGCACCGCTGACCGCCTCCTCGACCTGCCCCTGGTCATGCCGGTCCGGCCCCCGGCGGGCCGTTCTCTCGTTCCGCACGGCCGCCGAGCCCGGGCCGGGCGGGGGCCGCCCGCTCCCCCTACCCGCCCGGCGAGCTCCCGACCGGGTCGTGCTGTCCCACGTCTACTTGTCGGGCGTCTACTTGTCCGGGTCTTCGTTGTCCGGCGTCTTCTCGCCCCGCGTCTACTTCTCCCGCAGCGGCACATCGCACACGTCGCGGGCGCCCAGTCGACCCGTCCCATGTGAACGGCGGGAGAAGCGGCGTCCCTCGCCGAGACGAACTCTTCGAAAACCGTGGCGCCGCATGACGGAGACGACGTTGACAGTGTCATTGTGACAGTGTCATTGTGGAGGCATGAGCGATACCTGGACGATCGGCGAACTGGCGGAGCGGGCGGCGGGCCTGCTCGGCCAGGAGCGGCGTGACGACGGCCAGGAGCCTCGCGACAGCGGTCCGGAGTCGCGCGTCAACGGCAGAGTCCGCGAGGTGCCGAACGAACGTCTCATCCGCTGGTATACGACCATCGGGTTGCTCGACCCTCCGCTGGGCCGGCGCGGCCGGGTCGCCCTCTATGGCCGCCGTCACCTGCTCCAGCTCGTTGCCGTGAAGCGCCGTCAGGCGGACGGCCTGTCCATCGCCGCCATCCAGGCGGAGCTGGCGGGCGCGACCGACGCCATGCTCCAGCGCGCCGCCGGGCTCACCGGGCCGCCATCCGGACCGGCGCCCCGGCCGCTCGTTCCGCCTTCCCCGCGCGGCCCGGCGGCCCCGGCCGCCGCGAGCCACCTCTTGGACACGCCCGATACTGCGACACCGCCGGCGCCCGATCGGGGCGGGACGAGGCCGGAGAGGGCACCCCGCCCGCCGTTCCGGACGTCGCGCGGCCGGCGGCACGCGACCGCTTCTGGGTGCGCCCGGCCTCATCCGCCGCCACAGCGGCCTCCGGCCACTTCCCGGCCGATCCTTCCGACGCCGTCACCGCGCCTTCCGTGGCATCGGGCTCGGCCGGCTCCCCTCCTGATTCCGTCGCATTCCCGGGAGGTCTCCTGCCGGTCGCGGCGCCTCCGCGGGATGAGAGTCGCGCGCCGCGCGGGGAAACGCCCCGCACGCGGACGTCGTGCACGGTGTGCGGCTCGCACCCGGGGTGACGGTCCTGCTCGACCCGGCCCACCGGGTCCCGGACGGTCACGAGGTGGCCGCGCTGCGCCGGGCCGCGGCGCCGCTCCTCACGGCCCTCGCCACGCTCGGCCTGGCCGGGCCGTTCGAGGGCGCCCATCACACCGACGACGCCTCGGCACTCGATCCACACGCTTCCGACGCTGAAGGGATGACGTCATGACCGTTCCCATCACACCTCTGCGGCCGGAGGAGTGCCGGCCCGTGCCGGACGCCGGGCTCGGAGCGCTGGAGACCGAGAAGGGCAACCTTCCGCTGGAGAGCGTGGACGTCACCGCCCACGTCACCGGACTGGTGGCCAGCGTCGAGGTCGTCCAGACCTTCCGCAATGCCTTCGACGTGTCGCTGGAGGCGACGTACGTCTTCCCGCTGCCGCCGCGGGCCGCGGTCACCGCCTTCCGGATGGAGGCGGACGACCGGGTGGTCGACGGCGTGCTCAAGGAGCGCGGGCAGGCACGGGCCGACTACGACCGGGCGCTCGCCGAGGGCAGGCGGGCCGCGATCGCCGAGGAGGACCGGCCCGACGTGTTCACGATCAGGGTCGGCAACATCGTCCCCGGGGAGCGGGTGGTCGTCCGCCTCATGCTGAGCCAGCCGCTCCCCTACGAGGACGGCGCGGCCGAGTTCCGCTTCCCGCTGGTCGTCGCGCCCCGCTACATCCCCGGGGCTCCGCTGCCCGGGGCTCCGGCCGGTGACGGCGTGTCGCCCGACACCGACGCCGTGCCCGACGCCTCCCGGATCACGCCGCCCGTCCTGCTTCCCGGCTTCCCCTATCCCGTACGGCTGTCGCTCGCGACGACGATCGACCCCGCCGGGCTCGACCTGCGGGAGGTCCGCTCCAGCCTGCACGAGGTCGACCGGGAGGGAGACACGATCAGCCTGCGGCCCGGTGAGCGGCTCGACCGTGACTTCATCCTGCGTCTGGCGTTCGACGCCTCCTCGTCGCTCGCGCTCGTCCCGGACGCCGCCACAGACTCCGGCTCACGTGGTGAAGGCACGGCCGACGGCAGTGGTTCGGCGGAGGACGCGGCGGAGGACACGGCGGACGCCGAGGGGACCTTCGTGCTGACCCTGCTGCCGCCGGAGGACGACGCCACCCGGACCGTGTCCCGTGACGTCGTCCTGCTGCTCGACCGCTCCGGCAGCATGACGGGCTGGAAGATGGTGGCCGCACGACGCGCCGCCGCCCGGATCGTCGACACGCTGACCCGGAATGACCGGTTCGCCGTGCTCTCGTTCGATTCGGTGGTGGAGCGGGCCTTCTCCGGCGGCCTGGTGGACGCGAGCGACCGCAACCGATACCGCGCCGTCGAGCACCTGTCCCGGCTCGACGCCCGCGGGGGCACGGAGATGCTCGCTCCCCTGGAGGAGGCCCTGCGGCTGCTCGACGGCCAGAGCGCATCCGCCCCGGGACCGGCCACCGGCAGGGACCCCGGCCGGTTCCGCGAGGACGACCGGCCCGGCGCATCCGGTCCGTCCGGCGAGCAGGCACGCGATCGGGTTCTCGTCCTGGTGACCGACGGCCAGGTGGGCAACGAGGACGAGATCCTCGAACGCGTCGGCGCCCGGCTGCACGGCGTCCGGGTGCACACCGTGGGCATCGACAGGGCGGTGAACGCCGGGTTCCTCGGACGGCTGGCCCTGATCGGCTCGGGCCGGTGCGAGCTGGTCGAGTCGGAGGACCGGCTCGACGCGGCGATGGAGCACATCCACCGCCGCATCGGCTCGCCGCTGGTGACGGACGTCGCGCTGAAGGCGGAAGGCATGGATCTCGTGGCGGACACCGTCACGCACGCCGGGTCGCTCTACCCCGGCGTCCCTCTGGTCGTGAGCGGGCGTTACCGGGGACGGCGGCCCGCCGGAGCCCTCACCGTGCATGGCCGTACGGCGGACGGCCGCCCCTGGGAGGAGCGGATCGAGGGGCGTCCCGCCCACGGCCCGGCGGCCCGGGCCCTGTGGGCGCGGGCGCATCTGCGCACTCTGGAAGACCGGTACGCCATGGGCGACCACTCGCTCGAACAGCGGATCGTCGACGCCTCGCTGCGTTTCGGCGTGCTGTGCCGGTTCACCGCCTTCGTGGCCGTCGACACCCGCGTCACCGGCGAGGGCGGCCCGGAGCATCGGGTGATCCAGCCGGTCGAACCGCCGAGCGGCTGGGAGATGCCGACCGCGGTGCCGATGATGGCGGCGGGCGCGCCGATGATGGCGAGGATGGCCGCCTTCACCACGGCCGGGCCGGAGGCCGCTTCCGGATCGGCGGCGGACCGGCCCATCGCAGCGGCCCCGCCGCCTGGCGCGCCTCCTGCCGCGCCTTCCGCCCCGCCGTACGCCGCCGCGCCCGCACCGGGTCCGAGACGGGCTTCCCGCGGGTTCTCCGTCGGTCGCTTCCTTCCGCATCCCGGCGAGGGGACCGCACCGGTCACGGATTTCGAGGGCATCCGGCCGTTGCTGGCCGAGGAGCTCACGAAGCTGGGCCAGGCGGAGTCGCTGCCCGAGCGGGAGCGGCGGCGCTATCTGGCGGATCTCGCCAGTCGCCTGCGCGTCGTCGCCCAGATGGTGGGGGGTCACCCGGACCTCACCGCGCTCGCGACCGACCTGGAAAGGGCCGAGTGGGCCGAGGTCTCGCTCGACGACCTCTGGCGGCGGACGGCCGACCTGCTGACCGCGCTGACCGGCCGCTCCGGTTCCGCCGCAACGGGCCCCGCATCCTCGGGCTCCGCGACCCCGGGCTCCACGTCCCCGGGCTCCGCGACCCCGGGCGCCACGTCCCCCGGCCCTGGCGCGAAGGAGGGCCGGCGTCCCTTCTGGAAGCGATCGTGAGACGCCACCTGCGGGAGGCCGCCAGATGACGTGGCGAGGCTGAATCGAGTGCGGCCGGGACACCGGCGGGGAAGCCGGGCCCGGCCGCGTCGGTTCGGGTTCCGCTGTAGGCGAAGCCCCTACGAGGGTTCGGGTAGGCGAATGACGTCGGACGGCGGGGTGGGTGCGGGACGCCGCGGCTCCCTCACCCCTCCCGTGTCGGGCCGATCGTCGCGTCCACCTGCGGGGACGGGAGACCGGCGGCGCAGCAACCGATTGATGAGCCCTTTCAGCCCCATGTGCCGCCAACGCCTGGCATCGCCGATCGGTTCCTCACCGGGATGTTGCCCGCCACGACCACGTAGTGTTGCCCGATATGAACCCAATCGTCCTTGACGGCGGTCTCGCCACACACCTGGAGACGCTCGGCTGCGACCTGAGCGACGACCTATGGTCGGCACGGCTGCTCGCCGACGATCCCGGCGTCATCCGGCAGGCGCACCTCGACTACTTCAGGGCTGGGGCCGATGTCGCCACCACGGCGAGCTACCAGGCGAGCGTCCCCGGGTTCGTGCGGCACGGCCTCACTCCCCAGCAGGCCCGCGACCTCATCCGGCTGTCGGTGACGCTTGCCGTACAGGCGAGGGACGAGGCGGGGCACGGGCTGGTCGCCGCGAGCGTGGGGCCGTACGGCGCCTACCTGGCCAACGGCGCGGAGTACACCGGCGACTACGACCTGGACGAGGACGGCCTGGCCGAGTGGCATCGGGAGCGCTTCGAGATCCTCGCCGGCGCGGGGGCCGACCTGCTGGCGTGCGAGACGATCCCCTCGCGGGCCGAGGCGCGGGCGCTCGCGAGGCTCCTGCGCGAGACGCCGTCCGTGCGGGCGTGGGTGACCTTCTCCTGCCGGGACGGCGAGCACGTCAGCGACGGGACGCCGTTCGAGGAGTGCGCGGCGATCTTCGCGGACCTCCCCCAGGTGGTCGCCGTGGGCGTCAACTGCACCGCGCCGCGGTTCATCCCCGATCTGATCAAGCACGGAGCCTCGATCGTCTACCCGAACTCGGGCGAGACCTGGGACGCCGCCGACCGGCGCTGGCTGGGTCTCGCCGATCCCGTCGAGTTCGGCAGGGCGGCGGCCGGGTGGGCCTCGCTCGGCGCCCGTTACGTGGGCGGCTGCTGCCGCACCACCCCGGCCCACATCCGCGAGATCCGCTCCCACCTCACCTGAGCCCGCTCCGGGCGAGCGAGCCCTGCGACGTCGGCCACGCGCGGGGTCAGCCCATGGCGCCCGGGCCTTCGGTGCTCCGCGTGGCGAGCGGGATCTCCTTGAGGAAGAGAGCCACGACCAGCGCGAGGGCGACGAAGGGCAGGCTGGCGAGGAACACGTCGTCGATCGCGCTGGTGAACGCGACCAGCACGTGATCCTTGGCCGGTTGCGGCAGCTGCTGGATCGCCTGCACGTTGTTGGCGTCCACGCGTCCCGGCGGCATCCTGCCGCCGAACTCGGCGGTCAGATAGTGGGCGAGCCGGTTGGTGAGGACCGCGCCCATGATCGCCGTACCGATGGCGGCGCCCATCATCCGGAAGAACGTCGCCGAGCTCGTCGCCACGCCCATGTCGGCGCGCTCCACCGCGTTCTGGATCGCCGTGACGATCGTCTGCATCGTGAACCCGAGCCCGGCGCCGAAGAGGTACGCGTAGACCGCCACCTGCCAGTACGGCGTGTCCACCTTGATCGTGGACAGCAGCCACATGGCCACCAGGAGGACCGCCCCGCCCAGGATCGGGAAGATCTTGTATCGGCCGGTCCGGCTCATGATCTGGCCGGAGGTGATCGACGTGGAGAAGATGCCAAGGACGGCCGGCAGCAGCGCCAGGCCCGACACGGTCGGCGACATGCCCTGGACGGCCTGGAGGTAGACCGGCAGGAAGATCATGCCGCCGAACATCGCCAGGCCCGCGAGGAAGCTGAAGCCGTTGCCCACGCTGAAGATCTTGTTGCGGAACAGCCGCATCGGCAGGATCGGCTCGGCCGCCCGCAGTTCGACGAACACGAACAGGGCCGCGAGCGCCACGAACCCGGTCAGCAGGGCCAGCGAGCCGGGGGCGGTCCAGCCGATCTCGCCGCCCGCCCAGTCGAGGTAGAGCAGGAAGCACGACACCCCGGCCACGATCAGCGCCGCGCCCAGGTAGTCGATGCGGTGGCTGCGGCGGGTGAAGGGGATCCGCAGCGCCATCGAGGTCACGACGAGCGAGATCAGCCCGATCGGCAGGTTGATCCAGAAGATCCACCGCCAGCCGGGGCCGTCGGTGAAGAAGCCGCCGAGCAGCGGCCCGGCGACGCTGGAGGTGCCCCAGACGGCCCCGAAGTAGCCCTGGTATCGGCCGCGCTCGCGCGGCGGGATGACGTCGCCGATGATGCTGAACGCCAGCGCCATCAGGCCGCCGCCGCCCAGGCCCTGGATCGCCCGGAATCCGATGAGCTGGCCGATGTTCTGGCTCAGCCCGGCCAGCACCGAGCCGAGCAGGAAGATGCCGATGGCGGTCTGGAAGATCGTCCGCCTGCCGTACAGGTCGGAGATCTTGCCCCACAGCGGGGTCGCCGCGGTCGAGGTGAGCAGGTAGGCGGTGACGACCCACGACAGCTTGTCGAGGCCGCCGAGTTCGCTGACGATGCGCGGCAGGGCCGTGCCGACGATGCTCTGGTCGAGGGCGGCCAGCAGCATTCCGGCCGCCACTCCGGAGAGCACGACCAGGATCTGGCGGTGCGGCAGATATCCCGGGGCGGCCTGCTGCTCCTCGCGGACGCTCATGCGGGGCACCCGCGAGCGGCGTCACGGGCGGTGTCCCCCGCTCCGTGCCTCGCGGCGCCGGGCCGGGCCCATGTGCGGTGCCTGCGTGCTGGCATGCTCCTACGCCTTCCGATCCGGACGTGTCTGAACGTCCCAACGTGCGCGGTGGACACCGCCACGTTACCCCTCCGGTCCGGAAGTATTAGGAATTCTCGCGAGCTGCCCTGGTCGTTTCCGTCTTGGCCGAGGCGGCATACCTGTCGACGTACTCCTGACCCGACAGCTCCATCAGCGCGTACATGATTTCGTCGGTGACCGCGCGCAGCACGAGGCGGTCGTTTTCCATGCCGTAGTAGCGGGAGAAGTCGAGCGGCTTGCCGTACCGGACGCCGGGGCGGATGCCGAACTTGGGGATCGGCCGGCCGGGGGGCATCATCTCGAACGTGTTGACCATGGCCCACGGGATCACCGGTGCCCGGGACTCCAGCGCGAGCCGGGCCACGCCCGTCTTGCCCTTGTAGAGGCGGCCGTCGGGCGAGCGGGTTCCCTCGGGGTAGATGCCGAGCACCTGGTTCTCCCTGAGGATGCGCAGGCCGGTGCGGAGCGCCGCCTCGCTCGCCTTGCCGCCGGAACGGTCGATGGGAACGGTGCCGACGCCGGAGAAGAAAGCACGGCTCACCATTCCTTTGAGCCCGCGTCCGGTGAAATACTCGGCCTTTCCCAGAGAGATCACCTTGCGCGGCAGGAATCCGGCCCCGAAGAAGTGGTCGGCGAACGACAGGTGGTTGCCGGCCAGGATGGCCGGGCCCTCCTTCGGCACGTTCTCCACCCCCTCGGCCCAGGGGCGGAACACGAAGCGGAGGATCGGCCAGAGGATGGCCTTCACCACCCAATAAAACACGCGGGCACCCCCTCGGCTCGGATGTGCAGTCATCTTCGCACGCCCAGCCCTCTCGCACTAACGCTGACCAACGTGCGAGTATCGGGCGGAACACGCCGCCGTTTCACGGAGGTCACCCATGCCAGTGCTGCCCGGTGCGGAGCCGTACCACCACGAGGGCGGCGATATCGGCGTCCTGCTCTGTCACGGGTTCACCGGCTCGCCGCAGTCCCTGCGGCCGTGGGGTGAACACCTGGCCCGGGCGGGGCTGACGGTGTCCCTGCCGCGCCTTCCAGGACACGGAACGAGCTGGCAGGAGATGAGCCGCACGCGCTGGGAGGACTGGTACGCCGAACTGGACAAGGCGTTCGCCGACCTACGCGGACGCTGCGCGGAGGCGTTCGTGATGGGCCTGTCACTCGGCGGCTGCATGGCGCTGCGCCTGGCCGAGGTTCACGGTGACGCCGTCTCGGGCGTCGTGGTGGTCAACCCGTCCGTGGTCAACGACGTGCCGCTGCTGCGGCTGGCCCCGGCGCTCAAGTACGTCGTACGCTCGATCCCCGGGGTGGCGGGCGACATCAAGAAGGAGGGCGAGAGCGAGCTCGGCTATGCGCGCACGCCCGTCCGGGCCGCCGCCACGCTCCCCCGGCTGTGGAGGCTCGTCCAGTCCGACATCGCCAAGGTGACCCAGCCGGTGCTGGTGTTCCACAGCAGGGACGACCACGTGGTAAAGCCGGGGAGCGTCGCGTTCCTTCGGGCGAGAATGGGAAACAATCTGGAGGTCCGGGAGTTGGCGGACAGCTACCATGTCGCCACCCTCGACAACGACGCGCCTGTGATCTTCGAAGGGAGTCTGGAGTTCATCCGCTCCCACGCCTCGGTACCCTTGACGAAGGACTTGTGACCCGGGATCGACGTGACGCCGCAAAGTGACGAGGACGAGGTCTGGCGCCAGATCGTCGCCTCGTTCAACGAGACAGCCGAGGACGCCTCGGCCGAACAACCATGGCCTGACCGGGAGAACGTCACCGAGGAGGCCGACGCGGGCGACGGCGACGCCACCCCCGGCGGCAGGGCTCCCGGCGACACGGCTCTCGGAGACAGGGCTCCCGCGGACGGGGTCCGGGACGACGACCGCACCGGCGAGGAGCAGGCTCCCGCCGCGGTCGGCGAAGACGACGACCACTACATTCCGCCGCCCCCTCCGCCGCTTCCGCACGGCGACGCCCTCAGCCGGGCCTCCTGGCTGGCGCTGTTCGGCGGCCCCGCCTACCTGCTCCTGGCCGCTCTGCTGGAGTGGCCCATGGACGGCTGGATCGTGTTCGCCGCGGTGTCGGCGTTCATCGCGGGGTTCGTGATCCTCGTCGTCCGGATGGGCGACGGTCCGCCCGCCGACTCCGGCTGGGACGACGGCGCGGTCGTCTGACTCCCGGCGCACGCCCCCCGGCGCCGCACCCGGCCGGGCCCGCGTCCACGCCCGGGGCTCGCCTGAGCCCGCCATGCTGGACGCCCCCGCTGCTGTCACTCGGCTTCCGAGGCCGCCTTCACCGTGCCGCCGTCGGCGGGAGGCGGGCCGAAGCGCTCCACGAGGTCGGTGTAGCGGCCCTTGTCGTCCAGCGTGTGGCCGACGGCCAAGGTGAGGTCGCCGACGTGCGCGACCGCCTGGAGCCGCACCGTGCGGTCCTCGGCCGGCGCCGGGCCCCGCAGCGTGGTCCAGCGCGATCCGTCGTACCGGAGCAGGAAGCCCTCCGCCCCGTGCCTCGGGTCGTACCCGGAGATCCAGAACACGCCGTCGCCGTCCCCGGTGACGCCGTACAGTTCGGCGCGCCGCCCCGGCGGCGTCATCCGCTTCCAGTGCCTGCCGTCCCAGGAGAGGACCAGCGGGGCGATGCCGCCGTCGCTCCGGTAGACGCCGCCGACCGCGACCGCGCTTTTGCGGCCGTCCGCGTACACGTCCCGCAGGAAGCCGCCCTTGATCTCCGGCAGGTCGGCCTGTTTCCACCCGCTGCCGGTCAGGCGCATGGCCAGGGGCCCGGAGCCGGTGTCGCCCACCGCCCAGCCGTCCGACCGGCCCGCGAGCGCCACGCCGTACATCGCGCCCTCGGGGCCCTGGCCGGTCTTCCAGGTCGTGCCCTTGGTGGCGCCACTGCTGCTCATCAGGAACGCCTTGCCGTCCCGGCTGCCGACCGCGACCACCCGTCCGGACGAGGCGGCGACCCCGCCGAGCCAGTCCCCCACGCGCAGTTGCGGCACGCCGACGCGGTCGAACCCCTCGCGCGAGCCCTTGGCGACGTACGGCAGGCCGTCGTGGCCGTCGCCGACGGCCCAGATCTCGCCGGCGGAGGAGGCGGCGACCGACCGCAGGTGGCCGGCGCCGGTGGCGTCGCCCCGGATCGGCACCTCGCTCCAGGAGGAGCCGTCCCAGTGGGTGATGATCCCCTGGTTGCGCCAGAAGTCCCAGGCGTTCTGCTGGCCCACGGCCCAGACGTCCTTGGCCGACAGGCCGGCCACGTCGGACAGCGAGCCGTCGGGCCGGAGCCGTCCGGTGGAGGAGCCCGCGTCCTGGGCGACCTCGTCCCCCGACGGGCTGCGCTCCGCCTGGGCGCGGACGGTCCCTGCGTGCGCGTGCGCGACCGATGTGGCGCGCGGGAGGAGTCCGGCCAGCAGGCCGGCGGACAGCACACACAACGGCACCGCACGCCGTATGAGGCGGCGGGTCATGAAACGATCGTACGGGGGATCGGGCACTCCCCGTCACACAGGCCGCGAATCCGATTACCTAGAGATGCGGAGACGGTCCAGGAACCGGGGCACCGCCCGGCCCGCCGGCGGCGGCGTCAGGGCCGTACGGACGGCGTGAAGGCGATCTCGGCGACGACCGGCCGGTGGTCGCTCGCGGCGGCCAGGTCCTCGGCCGGGACGTCCGCGCCGCCGTACGACACGACGGTCAGGCCCGGGCCCGTGAAGATCGCGTCGATCCGCATGCGGGGGCACGGGCCGGGTACGTCGCGCCGGCCCGGCCGTCGTCTCCGCCGGCCCCGATCCGTGGCGCGGCGCCCCGCACGGCGGAGAAACCGTCCGTGTAGCGGCCGCCGAGAAGACGCCAGACCGGGCCGCCGGGGGTCTCGTTGAGATCACCGGCGAGCACCGGCGCGGCCCCGAACTCCCGGGCCGCGTGCTCGAGAAGCGGCACGATCTGGGCGGCGTGGCTCAGGCGCGCCCCCGCCTGGAGGTCGAGGTGGGCCGAGCACACGGCGTACCTCTCGCGGTCCTTGTCCACCGTCTTCTCCACGACGGCGAGCGCGATGGAGCGCCATTCGAGCCCGGCGAACCACCGCAGCCGGTGCCCGCGGCCACCCAGGAGCCGTACGGCCGGGGCGGTGAGCACGGCGGTGCCGCCCACCCGGCCTCCGGCCGCCACGGACAGGCCGGCCGCGCGGGCCAGCGCCCGCCGCTCCCGCTGCCAGCCCGGCAGGCGGGGCGCCTCCTGGAGGCACAGCACGTCGGGCCGCAGAGCGCGGATCACCCGGACCAGCGCCCGCCGGTCGTCCTTCAGCCCCCGGACGTTGTAGGTCGCGACCCGCAGCACGCCGTCAGCGGAGCCTGGCGAGGTCACCGGCTCCCACCAGCCCGGCCGCCGGGCCCATCTCGGCCACCCTGATCTCGGCGAGCGGGCGGTGTCCCCGGCCGGTCAGCCGCGCGGCGAACTCCTCGCGCACCCGGTCGACGAACAGGTCCGCCGCGCCGGAGACGCCGCCGCCGATGATGAAGCACCCGGGATCGAGGACCGCCGCCATGTCGGCCAGGCCCTGGGCGAGCCATCCGGCGAGCGACTCGAAGGCGGCCAGCGCCGCCCGGTCGCCCTGGCGCGCCGCCTCGGTCACGTGCTCGCCCTGGATGCCCTCGACCGAGCCGCCGAGCCGCAGCAGGTGCGCGGCGCCCGCCGGGTCGGCCTGCGCATTGTTCCTGGCCTCCATCAGCAGCGCGCTGCCGCTGGCGTACCGCTCCCAGCAGCCGCTGTTGCCGCAGCCGCAGGCACGGCCGCCCGGCACCGCCTGCATGTGGCCGAACTCGGCGCCCATCCCCCATCGTCCGCGGTAGAGCTCACCGCCGAGCACGATGCCGCCGCCGATGCCCGTGCCCACGGTCACGCACACGACGTGGCTCTCGCCCCGGCCCGCGCCGAAGCGGTACTCGCCCCAGGCCATGGCGTTGGCGTCGTTCTCGACGACGACCGGCAGGCCGACCAGCTCGCCCACCTTCTCGCGCAGCGGCTCCTCGCGCCAGGCCAGGTTGGGGGCGAAGCGGATGATCGACCGGGTCTCGTCGACGAAGCCCGCCGCGCCGATGCCGACGGCCTCGACCGAGTGCCGGGCCGCGAGCTCGGTCACCGCATCGGCGATCGTGAGCGCCATCTTCTCGGGGCTGCCCGCGGGACTGTGCCGCAGGCCGCGCTCGAGGATGGCGCCGTGTTCGTCGACGACACCATATGCGATCTTGGTACCGCCCACGTCCACGCCGATGGTCAGCGCCATGCCGTCTTCCTTCCGCCCGATCCGCTTCCGCCCGGGTCGTCACCGCCCGAGCCACACGCCGCGCCGATTGAAGCCGATCGAGCCGGGTTGTGGCAATCCCGCCGTCGCCCGCGCTTAACCGGCCCGTCAACCCAGGTCGATGCGCTCGACCTTCGGCTCGCCGGATCGCCGCTCTCCGCCCGGGCGCGACGAGGGGCGCTGCAGGGCGTCGACCGCCTCGCGGAACGCCGCGAACAGCTCTCCGCCCGCCGCGATCAGGTGGCCGGTGACGTCGCCGCCGGCCTCGCGCCGTGCCGCGATGACCCGGCACACCGGGCAGGCCCGGCAGACGTACTCGTCGTGGTCCTCGGAGACGGCCTCGCTCCACACGTCGCCGCCCCGGCCGCTCGCGCCGGAGCCGCCGAAGGCGGATCCGAAGCCGCTCACGCCGCCCTTCACCAGTCCCTTGCCGAACTCCCGGCCCATCCGCCGCTGCACGGCGTCCAGCAGCTTCATCGCCTCCTCCGCCGCCGACCCGAGCGGGTCCTGGCTGCGCGGAGTGGTGGTGTCGTTGGAATCCGTCATTTCGCCCCTCCTGCCTCGAACCGTACCCGCAGCCGGCCGTCCCGGAGCGCGGCCGAGGAGATCTCACGCCGGGCGAGGGCGGCGGGCAGGGCGATGACGCGCCGGTAGGACCCGGCGGTGACGATGATGTCGTCCCCCTTGCGGGCGAGATCGAGGTCGTCGCGGTCGGCGAGCGGCAGGGACAGCGCGAGCTCGTCGGTGGTGAACCGCAGCGGCGGCTCGACGCCGGGGCGCGCGAAGGGATCCCGGTCTCCGTACATCCGCGCGGCGAGGCCCGAGAGCGCGGCGGTGCCGACCGGCTCCGCCGGAAGGTAGGGGACGGTGAGGACGGGCAGCGGCGCGAACGACTCGTGCACCGTGGCGAGCTGCCTGGCCTGGGCCTCCACCCAGCCGAGGCGCCACTCGTCGGCGCCCTCGGCGGGGAAGACCCGGTTGGCGATCACCGCGTCGACGCGGTAGCCGTACAGGCTGAGGGAGGTGAGGGTGCGGCGGGCCTCGGCGACGACCACGGCCTCGGGGGTCAGCACGAGCCGCACGGACGCGTCGTCGCCGGTGAGCAGCGCGCGCACCTCCAGCAGGCCGCGGTGCAGCCGCTCCCCCGCCGAGACGACCTCGCCCTCGGGCACGCTCACCTTGGCGACGTGCCGGATGACCGGCGACAGCGCCCTGAGCATCCGCCTGCCCGTGGGAAGCAGGCGGTTGACGTGCCAGTCGAGCGCCTCCGGCAGGGCGAGCAGGCGCAGCGTCTCCGCCGTCGGCGCGCAGTCGACGACGATCACGTCCCAGCGGCCGGTGCGGGCCTGCTCGCGCAGTTCGAGCAGCGCGAGGATCTCCTCGGCGCCCGGCAGTACGGTGATCTCCTCGGCGGTGACCTCGTCGAGGCCGAGCTCCGCCAGCACGTTGCCGGCGTAGTCGCGTAACTCGCCCCAGTGGCGCTCCAGGGACTTCTGCGTGTCCACCTGCTGCAGGTGCAGGCCCGGCGCGGCCTCGACCGGCTCGGCCGAGGGCGGCACGCCGAGCGCGTCGGCGAGCGAGTGCGCGGTGTCGGTGGAGACGACCAGCGTCTTGTTGCCCCGCTCGGCGGCGAGCGTGGCGGTCGCGGCGGCCGCCGTGGTCTTGCCGACCCCGCCCTTCCCCGTGAAGAGGAGGATCCTCATCGGCTCTCGACGCGCCGCTTGAGCCCCTTCAGCGCGGTGTCGACGATGACCTTCTCGGCCTTGCGCTTGATCATGCCGATCATCGGGACCTTCAGGTCCACGGCGAGGTCGTAGGTGACCTCGGTGCCGCCGCCGTTCTCGGCCAGGCGGTAGCTGCCGGTCAGGCCCGACAGCATCTTCCCGGCGTCGACCATCCGCCAGCTCACGCCCGCGTCGTCGTCCCAGTCGTAGCCGAGGACGTACTCGTCGCTGATCACGCCCGCGTCGAGGACGAAGCGGACCCGGGAGGCGCGGCCGTCGGCGCCCGTCTCCAGGACCTCGGCCTTCTTCACCTGGCCGGCCCACTCCGGATAGGCCGGGAAGTCGGCGATGACGGCCATGATTGTCGACCGGCCGGCGCCGATCGTGATGCTCGACGAAGTGCGATCAGCCATGCGCCAACCGTACTTCACCATTCCAGGGCGAACGGCGTGCCACGGCCGCGGAAATGGCCGACGTTGACGCACTCCGTGCGCCCTACGCGGGTGCGGCCGACAAGGGGCTGGTGGACGTGGCCGAACAACGCGAAGCGCGGCTGCGTCCTCCTGATCGCCTCCAGCGTGGCCTCGCTCCCCCGTTCGAACCGCCGGGCCACCACGTCGTACAGCAGGTCGGGGATGGCGGGCGGGATGTGGCAGCACAACACGTCCACCTCGCCCACCGCCTCGACCTTGCGCGCGTACTCCTCGTCGTCGATCTCGTACGGCGTGCGGTACTTCGTGCGCAGGCCGCCGCCGACGAACCCGAAGGTCAGCCCGCCGATCTCGACCACCTCGCCGTCCAGGACCCGCTGCCCGGGCCGCAGGTGGTCCGGCCACAGGCGCGGCAGGTCCACGTTGCCGTACGTGAGGTAGGCCGGCGTCGGCATGGCGGTGAAGATCCGCTCGTACTGGCGGCGGACCGCCGCCTCCATGAGGTCGCGGGGGTCGCCGTCGAGCGAGGCCCACAGGCCGGCGGACAGTTGCCGCGCCTCGTCGAAGCGGCCCGCCGTGCGCAGTCCCACGTACTCGCTCGCCTTCTCCGCGCCGAACAGCTCGGGGAAGATTCCCTGCGAGTGGTCGGCGTAGTCGATGAACAGGAGCAGGTCGCCGAGGCAGATCAGGGCATCGGCCCCGTCGCCGCGCGGGCGAGCGCGTCGGCCCGGCCGTGGACGTCGCTGACGACGTGGATGCGCATGCGGACATGGTAACGGCCGCTTTACCTAGCATCCGCTTGGGTAACGGAAAGGTGTCGGGCCCGCCGCGCGGGGGACACTGATAGCGTCGATTTGTCCCTGGATAACGCCTGGGTGACGGACCTACCCATGCGTAACTTCGCGCGGTAGCGTCCGGTGAGACACGAAGAGTTATGCCCGCAACGCGGTCCCCGCCCTGCGCTCCGGGGGTCGCGCGGCCGTGCGCGAAGGAGTGACCCGTGCGCGAGTTCAGCGTTCCCGTGCTGGTGGACGTGCCCCCGTCCGCGAACTGCACCGACGTGGTGTTCCAGCGCGGAGTGGACGAGCCGGACGCCGTCGTCATCCGCCGCAAGGAGGGCGAGGACCCGGCCGCGCCGTGGACGCCGGTCACCGCCGCGCAGTTCAGGGACCGGGTGGCGGCCGTCGCCAAGGGACTGATCGCCGCCGGGATCGAGCCGCGACCGGGTCGGGCTGATGTCGCGCACCCGGTACGAGTGGACGGTCGCCGACTACGCCATCTGGGCGGCGGGCGCGGTCGGAGTGCCGATCTACGAGACGTCCTCCGCCGACCAGGTGAAGTGGATCCTGACCGACAGCGGCGCCAAGGCCGCGTTCGTGGAGACGGCCGCGCACGAGGAGACCGTCCGCGAGGCCGTGCCCGACCTGCCGCTGCTGTGGCGCGTCGGCGACGACGGGTTCGCCGAGCTGGAGCGCCTCGGCGCGGACGTGACCAACGACACGCTCGCCGAGCGCAGGGCGAGCCGCGGCGGGCGCGACCTCGCCACGATCATCTACACGTCCGGCACCACCGGCATGCCGAAGGGCTGCCGCCTGACCCACGACAACCTGCTGTTCACCGCGCGCAACGTCTCGCACGGGCCGCTGGAGACGCTGTTCGACGTGGAGGGCCGGGCCGCGCTGCTCTTCCTCCCCCTGGCGCACAGCTTCGCCCGGCTCATCCAGATCGTCCTGATCGAGACCGGCACGGTGCTTGCGCACAGCCCGAACATGAAGAACGTGGCCCCCGACCTGCGGGAGTTCAAGCCCACGTTCCTGCTGGGCGTGCCGCGCGTGTTCGAGAAGGTCTACAACGCCGCCGAGCAGAAGGCCAACGCGGAGGGCAAGGGCAAGATCTTCCACGCCGCCGTACGGGCCGCGATCGAGTGGAGCAAGGCCGAGAGCTCCGGCGGGGCCGGCCTCGGCGCCCGGCTCAAGCACGCGGCCTTCGACAAGCTCGTGTACGGCAAGCTGCGGGCGGCCACGGGCGGCGCGCTGACGGCGGCGGTCTCCGGCGGCTCGGCCCTCGGCGAGCGGCTCGGCCACTTCTTCCGCGGTGTCGGCATCGAGGTGTTCGAGGGCTGGGGGCTGACCGAGACCAGCGCGCCCTCGACCGTCAACATCCCGGGCGCCAACAAGATCGGCACGGTCGGCAAGCCGTTCCCCGGCGTGAGCATCCGCATCGCCGACGACGGCGAGATCCTCGTGAAGGGCCGCCACGTCTTCGACGGCTACTGGAACAACGAGCGCGCCACCAAGGAGGCGATCGACCCGGAGGGCTGGTTCCACACCGGGGACGTCGGCCAGCTGGACGAGCACGGCTACCTGAGCATCACCGGCCGCAAGAAGGAGATCCTCGTCACCGCCGGCGGCAAGAACGTCGCGCCCGCTCCGCTCGAGGACGCCATCCGGGCGCACCGCCTGATCAGTCAGGTCATGGTCGTCGGCGACGGCAAGCCGTTCATCGGGGCGATCGTCACCCTCGACCACGAGGCGATGGAGCAGTGGAAGGAGGCCAACGGCCGCTCCGGCGCCTCCATGGCCGAGCTCTGCTCCGACCCGGAGGTCGTCGCCGAGGTGCAGCGGGCCGTGGACGACGCCAACCGGATGGTCTCCAAGGCCGAGCAGATCAAGAAGTTCAGCATCCTCGACATCGAGCTGAGCGAGGAGACCGGCCACGTCACGCCGAAGCAGTCGATCAAGCGGCACGTCGTGGCCCGCGACTTCGCCAAGCAGATCGACGAGCTGTACGGCGGCTGAGCGAGCGGGCGCGCCGAAACTGTCGGAAGTTTCTTAAAACTTTCGGTCGTCTCGGCGCGCCGCTCCAGCACGGCCGGACGTGGGCGCGGATCCCGGCCGGACAGCCCGTGACTTGGGTGATTAGGGCGACCGGATCGCGGTGATTGGTGCGGATCTTCCACGCCCCGGCCGTAGACGACCTGCGCCGATGCCTGATCGACCTCATGGACCGCCGAAAATATCGCGATCGGTCCGCAACATTGCGCTTCGCTTGGTTATGCTCCAGACGCATCCATGATCGATGACTGGAGAAGGGCGGGAGATGGGCGACAGGGTCGGCAGCTGGAACTGGACGCACCGCGATCCCGACTACCTTCCCCCGGAGATCGACACCACCAAGCCCAGCATCGCCCGGGTGTACGACGCGTTCCTGGGCGGCAAGGACAACTTCGCGGTGGACCGCGCGGTCGCCATGGAGGGGATGCGGCACTTCCCCGACCGCGGCGAGGGCGCCCGCAACAACCGGGCCATGCTGTTCCGGGGCGTGAAGTACATGGCCGAGCAGGGCATCGACCAGTTCCTGGATATCGGCTCGGGCCTGCCCACGATGGACAACACCCATTCGGTCGCGCAGCGGATCAACCCCGCCGCGAAGGTCGTCTACGTGGACAACGACCCCATCGTGCTGGCCCACGCGCGGGCGATCCTGCAGACCGACGAGCGCACCCGCGTGATCACGGCGGACATGCGCGAGCCCGGGGTGATCCTCAACCACCCCGAGGTCGAGGGCTTCCTCGACTTCTCCCGTCCCGTCGGCCTGCTGCTGGTGGCCGTGGTCCACCATCTCGCCGACGCGGAGGACCCGAACGGCCTCGTGGACACCTACAAGGCGCGCCTGGCCCCGGGCAGCTACATGCAGCTCACCCACTTCTGCTCCTGCGCGCCGGAGATGCGCGAACTGGAGGCGGTGCTGCTGCAGATGCTCGGCACCGGCCGCGCCCGGGACATGCCCGAGATCGTGCGGTTCTTCGACGGCCTCGACCTGGTCGAGCCCGGCGTGGTGCACGTGCCCGAGTGGCGTCCCGAGGAACCCGTACGCTATCCCCTCGACCTCGGCGGCGTCTGCGTGGCCGGCGGCATCGGCCGCAAACCCTGACCGGCTCCTTTTCCGGCCCACTCGCGCACACCGGTGTGTCGCATATGCGCGGACAGCGGGTTCTTCAGGCCCAATCGCGGTGTGGGGCGGCACCTGTCCATCCATTGGACCCTTCGTTAGGTGTCGCTCCTGTGGTCCCGTTGCGCCACGTGTTGGGATTTATGCGTGACCCCCCGCCATACGTACCAGCGGGGTCGCGCCCTTAGCCCGCGTAAGGCCTGCGTCTCCCTGTGGTTTTCCCACGCAAGGAGTCATATGTTCCGGCACACCCGCCGCCTGCAGTTCGAGGCCAAGCCAGAAAAGCCCGACCCGGTCTACGCGCGGAAACTCCAGGAGCTCATCGGCGGCGCCTTCGGCGAGATGACGGTCACGATGCAGTACCTGTTCCAGGAGGAGCACGCCGAGCACGCGGAGACGATCTGGGACCTGTCCGACGGCGCCGAGGCCCAGGCGGGCGGCTGGGCCAGCGGGCCGCAGCCCGACGGCCGCCACCAGTTCGCCTATCTCCTCAACCCGGAGCCGCTCGGGGGTCTCGCCATGGCGCCGCCGCCCGACCCGAAGCTGTACGACACCTACGACGGCAGCATGGGCGAGCCCAAGAGTCCCGCCCTCGGCACCGAGGTGGGCCCCGTCGGCAAGCTCAAGGACAAGCTCGCCTGACCGAGCCCCTCGATGTGGTGAGCCGCACGCGGAGGCCGGTCGGACACCGGCCTCCGCTCTTTCCGCTCATTCCACCGCGGCTCACCCCACGGCACCTGCGCGTTCCGCATGTGCCGTACCCGCATCGCGGGGCTGCCGCCGCCGGCCGGAGAACGCGCCCGGGCCGGCGTGAGACCTCTTTCCTGTCAGGCTTTCGTGTTTCCTGTGAGGCTTTCGTGCTCGACTCCCGCCGTCCTCTGAACGGGCCCGCGCCCGCCGTTCACACCGCGGGGCGGGCGGCGCCGGGCCGCCTGGCGCGGCTGGCCGGCCTGTGCGGTCCCGCCTTCGTCGTCTCCGTGGCGTACATCGACCCGGGCAACTTCGCGACCGACATGGCGGGCGGCGCCCAGTACGGGACGATGCTGCTGTGGGTGATCGCCCTCGCGAACGTGCTGGCCATGTTCGTGCAGGCGCTTTCGGCCAAGCTCGGCATCGCCACCGGCCGCAACCTTCCCGAACTGTGCCGAGACCAGCTGCCGCGCCGGGTGAGCCTGCCGCTGTGGGTGCAGGCCGAGGTGGTCGCCGCCGCCACCGACCTGGCCGAGTTCATCGGCGGGGCGATCGCCCTGAACCTGCTGTTCGGCGTGCCCCTGCTGCCGGCTGCCGCCATCACGGCCGTCGTCTCCTCGCTGCTGCTCATGCTCGCGCCGCGCGGACGCCGCCGGTTCGAGGCGACCGTCGCGGCGATGCTCGCGGTGGTCCTGGCCGGATTCGCCTACCAGGTGCTGCTGTCGGGGTCCCTCGCGGGTGTGGCGGGCGGCTTCGTGCCCCGCCTGGCCGGGACCGACAGCCTGCTGCTGGCCACCGGGATCATCGGGGCGACCGTCATGCCCCACGTCGTCTACCTGCACTCGGCCCTCACCCAGCACCAGGGCGCGCACGGCGGGCCCGGGGAGGACGTGCACAGGGAGGACGTGCGCGGGGATGTGCGCAGGGAGGCCGTGCGCGCCAGCCGGATGGACATCGCCGTCGCCCTCGGCACCGCCGGACTGGTGAACATGGCGATGCTGACCGTGGCCGCCGCCGCGTTCGGCGGCGGCGATCCCGGCAGCCTGCAGGCCATCCACGCCGGTCTCGGGCAGGTCCTCGGCCCCGGGGCGGCCGTCGCGTTCGCGCTCGCCCTGCTCGCCTCCGGCCTGGCCTCCTCCAGCGTGGGGACCTACGCAGGTCAGGTGATCATGGCGGGGTTCCTGCGCCGCCGCGTGCCGCTCGTGGCGCGGCGGCTGGTCACGATGCTCCCGGCCATGGCGGTCCTGGCCGTCGGAGTGGACCCCACGCGGGCGCTCGTGCTGAGCCAGGTCGCGCTGTCCTTCGGCATCCCGTTCGCCCTGGTCCCGCTCGTGGCGTTCACCAGCAGCAGGAAGCTGATGGGCGACCTCGTCAACCGCCGCCTCACCACCGTCGCCGCCGTCGTCGTCGCCGCCGTGATCAGCGCGCTGAACGGCTTCCTGCTCGTGGAGGTGTTCACCGGCTGAGGCGGCGTCGCGTCACAGCAGTTCGGCGAACCGGGCCGCGACGAGGTCCCAGCGCCACTCCTCCTCGATCCAGGCCCGGCCCCGCTCGCCCATCGCGCGGGCGCGGGCCGGGTCGGCCAGCAGGTCGCACAGCGCGCGGGCCACCGCCGTGTGCGAGGTGCCGTCGACCACCAGGCCCGTCTCGCCGTGCCGTACGGCGTCGGGGGCGCCGCCGGAGGAGCCCGCGACCACCGGCAGCCCGGTCGCCGACGCCTCCAGGTAGACGATGCCGAGGCCCTCGACGTCCAGCCCCCCGAACCTGCTGCGGCACGGCATGGCGAACACGTCGCCCGCGTCGTAGTAGGCCGGGAGCGACGCCCAGGGCACGGACCCGGTGACGACCACAGAACCGGTCAGGCCGGCCCGGGCGGCCGTTCGCTCCAGCGACCGCCGCAGGGGGCCGCCGCCGACCAGGAGCAGGACCGCGCCGGGAACCCGCCGCAGGACGAGCGGCCAGGCCCGCAGCAGCACGTCCTGGCCCTTGCGCGGCACCAGCCGGGAGACGCACACGACCACCGGCCGGTCACCCAGGCCGAGCGACGCGCGCACCCGGTCGCCGCCCGCCCCCGGGTGGAAGGCGGCGGTGTCCACGCCGGGCGCGAGCCGTACGAGCCTGGAGGCGGGGACGACCCTGGCGATCCGGCGGCGGGTGTAGTCGCCGAGGTAGGTCACGACGTCGGCCCCCGCCCCGATACGGCGTAGCAGGGCGCGTGCGCCCGGCAGGCGGGCCCACGACGCCTCGTGCCCATGGGTGAGCATGACGATCCTCGCCGCGCCCGCGGCGCGCAGGACGGGGGCGAGCAGCCCCAGCGGCGCCGCCGCCCCGAAGACGACGGTGGCGCCGTCCTCGACCAGCGCCGCCGCCCTTCTCGCCACCGAGCGCGTCGGCAGCATCAGCGAGGAGGGATGACGGACCACCTCGTACGGCTGGCGGGCGTCGAACTCCTCGCATCCCTTCCAGCGCGGGGCGTACACGACCACAGAGCCGGGCGGCCTGCGCGAGGCGAGGCCGTGCACGAACGCCTGGATGCCGCCCGGTCTGGGCGGAAAGTCGTTCGTGACGATCAGCGTCCGCTTCGTCATCCTCACCCCCGCTGCCGGCGTGGTCGCGCGGTCCGCCCGGGAACGCATTGTCGCAGCCACCGCCACCACCGTCGCCCTGTGCAAAGCAGAGGCCCTGTGCAAAGCAGGCGCCCTGTCGCGATCAGGAACGGGCGAGCCGCTCGCGCGCGTACGACCGCCATTCGCGGGTCAGGCCGTCGGCGGTCAGCCCGAGCACCTCCCGCAGGGCGGCGCCGATCTCCTCGCGTAGCGCGGCGCGGTAGAGGGCGACCAGCCTCCGCTCCCCGAACCTCGCGGCGATGTAGCGGCAGGCCAGCCACGCCTCCTCGTACGCCTGGGCGGGCCTGGCGGCGAAGTCGGCGGGCCCCGGCAGGGCGTTCAGCGCCGCCCTCCCTGCCGCCACGTCGGCGGCCAGCTCGGCGGCGACCGCACGGACCGGCAGCCCGCTGTCCAGATAGCCCACGTAATCGGCGAAGCCCTCCATGAGCCACATCGGGACCGCGCGGCGACCGGCGGTCGCGACGTGCGTCAGCTCATGGGTCACCACGACCAGACGGCCGGTCGCGGACAGGCGGGCGAACGCGGCCGGCTGCACGATCACGCGGCCGCCGGTGGCGACGGCCGCCAGGCCGTCCACGTTCGCCGGCGCGGCCAGCACGGCGGCCTGCTCCTCGGTGCGCGGCACGAGGACCACCGCGCCGCCGTACCCGCCCCAGATCCTCCTCACCGTGCGGCCCGCGCGATCGGCCAGCGCGGCGATCTCGGCGACCAGCGGCCGGGGCGACCCGACGACGACGGCGCGCTCGCCGCGGGCGACGGAGGCGCCGGTCCACATGCCCGGGTGCTCCCGCACGGCGGCCCGGGCAGCCAGCCGCAGGGCGAGCAGCGGGTCGGGCGGGGCCGCGGCGGCGGGCCCGGCGAGCAGCACGGCCAGCGCGACGGCCACGGCCGTGGTCGCACGGGGACGGACCCGATGAGGCGGAGCTTCGGGGTGGCGCCGGCCGGCCTCGGGGCGTACGCCGGGCACGCCTCCGGGCACACCGCTCGTGGCAGTCACGCCGTGCATGGTAGCCAGCACACGCCACCGGCCCCGTCCACCTCGGCGAGGTGGACGGGGCCGTAGGGACGGCGCCGGTCGAGGGGGCTGGTGACCGGTGCCCGTCAGACGCCCGGGCGGACGGCACCCACGAAGGTGCTCCTCCTGTAGGCGTCCAGCTTGTCGATCCGCACCCGCGTGCCGCTGTGCGGAGCGTGGATCATCTTGCCGTGGCCGACGTACATGCCGACGTGGCCGCCGCCGCTGGTGAAGATCAGGTCACCGGGCTTGAAGTTCCCCCAGGACACCTTCTTCCTGACCGCGCTGCGGATGGACCACGTCGTGCGCGGCAGCCGTACGCCCGCCTTGCGCCAGGCGTACTGGACCAGGCCCGAGCAGTCGAACGCGCCCGGTCCCGTGGCTCCGTAGCGGTAGGGGTCGCCGATCTGCTTCTCGGCCACCTTCACCGCACGCTGGGCCTTGGCCCGCTGGAGCGCGACCCTGGTGACCTTCCGCTTGGCGGCGCGCTTCTTGGTCTGCTGCTTCTTCGCGGCGGCCCTGCGGGCGGCGGTGTTCGCGCTCTTCGCCGTGGCCGTCTTCGTGGCCGTCTTCGTGGCTGGGGCCGTCTTGACGACCGTGACCGTCACCGTGTCCGCCGCCGCCGGATGCGCACCGGCGACCCCGACGGATGCCGTCAAAGCAGCACCACCAAGGGCAATTCGGGCAAGACGGGACAGGCTAGAGGGGGTGGTAGACAGGATCTCTCCTCGGGTCTTCCGCTCACGCCTACCGGGTTAGCTGACGGGTTCGGGCGGGGAAGTCGCCCTACGGCGCGCGATGCGCCGATTCACCCCGGACCTTCGCGTGAAGGTCGATGGTTCCCCGGCTCCGTGCCTCCTGACTGCACGGACTCGGCAGCCACCGGCGCTGAGGGATCCCGCGAGGGGGAGGGTGATGGAGAGCGCCGGTGACGGTGGATGACTGCGCGACGGCCGGCCGGACCGGGTGCGCCGCGGCGAGGCGTGCTCGCCGCGGCCCAGAAGCTACCGAGGACTCGCCGCGTTCGGCAAAGCCCTCCCGCCGGATAAAGATCGGATAACAGAGGCGGCGAAGAAGAAACCGCAGCTTACCCGCATCGCGAAAGGCTAAGTGTGACTCTGCTCACAATCTCGGCATCAACGGGTAAACCGGGTCACATGAGTCACAAAAGGCACAGAAGTTCACATAGAAGGCCGGGCCCTCAGGGGCGGACAGCTCCGATGGCGTGATACTCGGCGAGTGTGACAATCTTCACAACATCGCCGGTCTGCGGCGCGTGGACGACCTTGCCGTCGCCGGCGTAGATGCCGACGTGCCCGTACCCGGCGTGCCAGAGCAGGTCGCCCGGCTGGAGCTCGTCCAGCGAGACCCTGCGGCTCGCACCCCAGGCCCACTGCTCGTAGCTGGTCCGGGGCAGCGTCACGCCCGCAGCCGCCCACGCGGCCTGCACGAGCCCGGAACAGTCCCAGGCGTCCGGTCCCGTGCCCCCGTAGCGGTACGGCTTGCCGACCTGCTTGTAGGCGAACTGGAGGGCCGCCAGCGCGTTGCCGGACGCCGGCCCGGTGTAGACGATGCCGGCGCTGTTGGGGTTGCCGGGGTTGTACGTCCCGAGCGAGCGCAGCAGCTTCATCTGCTCCCTGACGAGCTTGTCGACCTTCTCCTTCTCGTCGGCGAGCTCGCTCTTGACGTCGGCGGCCTCCTGGTACACCACCTTGCTCTGGTCGCGGCGGTCCTTGAGGTCCTTGATCGCGCCCTCGTACTCCCTGAGCCGCCCGGCCCGCTCGGCCGACATGTGGTTGAGCGTGGCGAGGCCGCTGAGCATGGCATCGGGGTCGGCGCTGTAGAAGACGCCGCCCCACGACCCCATCTCGCCGACCTGGTAGCTGCTGACGGCCATCGAGACCAGCCCGGAGCGGAGCGCCTCGACCCGGACGTTCTGCTTCTTGTAGTCGTCGTTGATCGCGAGGTACTTCTGCCTCGCCTTCTTCCACTTCTCGTTGGCCGCGTTGTAGCGGTCCACGAGCTTGTCGGCCTGCTCGTTGAGCTTGTTCAACTTCGCCTTGGCCTGCGCGACTGTGGGCTTCGGATCCGCCTGCGCGCCCGTCACCGGCGTCAGCAGGACCACGGCGGCCAGACCGGCGGCCACCGGCACACGCCCTCGCACTGAGCCCCCTTGAGGATCAACCTCTTAGATCAACGAAACCTGCGGCGCGACTCTATCTAGGCGATCTTGATGCTTCAACCTATTCGCAGGTATTCGCGGCAGTCATCACGTACGGTGACGACGCCGGGCCGGAGCGCGCGTACGGCGCCTCAGCCGCGCCCGAGACGGCGCAGCAGTAGGAGCGAGGGCACCGGCCGGGCGCCCATGCGGCGCACCGACTCGGCCACCTCCCGGTCGGAGGAGACCACCGCGATGGCCCGCCCCGGCGGCTCCGCGCGCACCAGCGTGCGGATGAGGTCGTCGGCGATCTCCCCGGGCGCGCTGAACATCACCCGCACCCCGCGCGGCGCGGACACCTGGACGGGCCCGTTCAGCTCGGCGCCGTCGAACACGCACGTCACCTCCGCCCGCGTCTGCACGGCGAGCCCGCCGAGCCCGGTCAGCAGCCGGGCCCGCTGGTCGGCGAGGGTCAGCGACGGATAGCCGGTCTTGGTCACGTTGTAGCCGTCGACGATCAGATGCAGATGAGGGATGGCCAGGAGCTGGTCGAGGAGGCTGGGGGTCGTCGTTGGCCAGCGCCCGCGCGGGCACGGCCGTCACGCCCGCCTCGCCCGGCAGCACCGCGTTCACGTAGTCGGCCGGCCTGCTGATCGTCGTGGGCAGGCCGAGCTCCTTGCGCAGGCCGGCGGCGGCGTCCTGGAGCGCGTCCAGCAGCACCCGCACCCCGGGCGTCCTCGATGCTGCGGCCCTCGCGGGCGGCCCTGCGGCTGGCCTCCAGCTGGCGCTCGGCGTCCGCCAGGCGCTCCCTGAGCCGGCGCAGCTCGGTCTCGGCCGCGCCGTTGGCGCTCGCGGCTTTGGACCGCGCCTCGGCCGTCTCCGCCTCCAGCTCGGCCGCCCGCGCCTCGGCGGCCCTGACCCGCTCGCGGGCGTCGTGCAGCTTGCGCCGCAGGTCGGAGTTCTCCGCGCGGGCCGCCTTGAGCTGCTCGCGCACCCGGTCGATCTCCTCCTTGGCGGAGGCGCGCTGCGCCGCGAGCTGCTCGCGCAGCCGCGTCTCCGCCTGCTCCCGCTGGGTGCCCGCGGCGGCGGCGTGTTCCAGATCGGCCCGCGCCTGCTCGATCAGGTCCGGCCAGCCGGGCGGGCGGGTCAGGTAGGCCGCCGCCGCGACCAGCACCGGCTCGGCCGCGGGGGGCACCGTGCCCTGCGGCCAGGCTCGCCACCAGCTCGGGCCAGGCGGCCTCCACCGTCTCGGCCACCCGCTCGCGGAACTCCTTGTCGTTCTCCAGCTGGCCGCGATCGGCGCGCTGCCCAGGCGGGCGCGCTTGCGCGGGTCGAACTTGGCGATGTTGCGCAGCGGCGGCGGCACGGCCGCGGCGGGCATCGAGCCCAGCACCTGCGCCGCGACCTCCACCACGTGTAAACGGACCTGCTCGGGCAACGGACGAGACAGGCCTTCTCCGGCTGAACTCATCTCGTCGCTCCTCGGTCGTGTCCTACAGATCTTCTGCTCACTGCGGTCGCCCCGGCGGCGCCTCGCGGTGCTGTCGCCCCCGAGTGCGAGAACGTCCCCGATGCCCGCCGTCCGCGAGGCGTGACCCTCGCGGCGCGCCCACCGGATCGCCCTCACACGGCAAGATCTGCGAGACACTCCCTTGTTCTTGTCTTCCTTCAAGGGTACGGCCGTCGCACCGTGTTCCATGTCGCGTTCATGATCTGTGACCGTGCTCGGCGGCGGGGCCGGGCCGGGCACAACCGGTTGGCGGTCGTCCCGCCCCCGTCCCTACGCTTGGCGGCGTGTTCGCTCCTCCGTACCCGATCACGACCCCCCGGCTGGTCCTGCGCCCCTTCACCGAGGCCGACCTCGACGACCTGTACGCCTTCCACTCCCTGCCGGAGGTGACCCGATACCTCTACTGGGACGCCCGCACGCGGGAGGAGACGAAGGCCGCGCTCGACCGGAAGATCGCCTGCGCGTCGCTCGGGGAGGACGGCGACGTGCTCAGCGTGGCCGCCGCGCTCGCCGGCGGCGGGCCCGTGATCGGGGACCTCACGCTGTTCCTGCGCAGCCGCGAGCACCGCCAGGGCGAGATCGGGTTCGTCTTCAACCCGGCGTACCAGGGCCGCGGCCTGGCCACCGAGGCGGCCCGCGAGTCCTCCGGATCGGGTTCGAGAGCCTCGGGCTGCACCGGATCCACGGCAACTGCGACGCGCGCAACACCCCGTCCGCCCGCCTCATGGAGCGGCTCGGCATGCGCCTGGAGGCCCGCCTGGTGGAGAACGAGTTCTTCGCCGGCGCGTGGAGCGACGAACTGATCTACGCGATGCTGGCCCGCGAGTGGCGCGCGGGAGCGGCCTCCGCGTAGCCGCTCACCCGACCGTTGCTTTGCCTGCCCGTGGGGCGGGGGCGGCAATTGTCGGTCGGGACTTCTATGGTCATGGGCGTGGATGCGGTACAGGGCACGCTGGACGAGCTCGGCACTCCCCTGCGGGAGGTGACGTTCGTCGTCTTCGACCTGGAGACCACCGGCGGGTCGCCCGCGGAGCACGCCATCACGGAGATCGGCGCCGTGAAGGTGCGCGGCGGCGAGGTGATCGGCGAGTTCGCCACGCTGGTCGACCCCGGCGGCCCGATCCCGCCGTTCATCTCCGTGCTGACCGGCATCACCGACGCGATGGTCGTGGCCGCGCCGAAGTTCTCCGAGGTGCTGCCGAGCTTCCTGGAGTTCATCGCCGGGACGGCGCTGGTGGCGCACAACGCGCCGTTCGACATGTCGTTCCTGAAGGCGGCCTGCCAGGTCAACGGCTACCCGCCGCCGGCCAACCCGGTGGTGGACACGGCCGACCTCGCGCGCCGCGTGCTCACCCGCGACGAGACCCCCAACTGCAAGCTGGCCACCCTCGCGCGGGTCTTCCGCAGTTCCACCGAGCCCTGCCACCGGGCGCTGGCCGACGCGCAGGCCACGGTCGACGTCCTGCACGGCCTCATCGCACGGGTCGGTTCGCTCGGCGTGCACACGCTGGAAGACCTGCGCGGCTTCGTGCGCGCCCCCACCCCGGAGCAGCAGCGCAAACGCCACCTCGCCGACGGGGTGCCCGGCGCGCCGGGCGTCTACGTCTTCGAGGACGCCAAGGGCGAGGCGCTCTACATCGGGAAGAGCTCCAATCTGCGCAACCGCGTGCGCAGCTACTTCACCGCGAGCGAGACCCGCCCGCGCATCCGCGAGATGGTCGGCATCGCCGAGCGGGTCAGGACGATCGTCTGCGCCACCGCGCTGGAGGCGGAGATCCGCGAACTGCGGATGATCGGGGCGACCAAGCCGCGCTACAACAGACGGTCCCGCTTCCCCGAGCGGGCGGTCTGGCTCAAGCTGACCGACGAGCCGTTCCCCCGGCTCAGCGTCGTGCGCGAGGTGAAGGACGACGGCGCGGCCTACCTCGGCCCGTTCGGCAGCAGCCGCACCGCCGACGACGCGCGGACCGCCATGCACGAGGCGCTGCCGCTGCGTCAGTGCACCGAACGGCTGTCGGCCCGCGTGCGGCGCCCCGCCTGCGCGCTCGCCGAGATCGGCCGCTGCGGCGCGCCCTGCGAGGGCCGCGAGAGCCAGGAGGGCTACGCCCGCCACGTCCGCCGCGCCCGGCACGCGATGGAGCTCGACGGGGAGGCGGTCTTCTCGGCGATGGAGGCGCGCATGCGGCGCCTGTCGGCCGAGCAGCGATACGAGGAGGCGGCCGTCGACCGGGACCGGCTCGCGGCCTACGTCAGGACCGCCGCGCGCATGCAGCGCCTGCGCTCGCTGACCCGCATCCCGCAGATGGTCGCGGCCAGTCCCGCCTTCGACGGCGGCTGGGACATCCACGTCATCCGGTACGGCAGGCTCGCCGCGGCCGGCGTGATGCCCCGGGGCGCCCACCCCACGCCGTACGTGGACGCGCTGGTCGCCACGGCGGAGACGGTCGTCCCCGGTCCCGGCCCCACCCCGGCCGCCAGCGCCGAGGAGACCGAGTGCGTGCTGCGCTGGCTCGACTCCCCCGGCGTGCGCCTCGTCCAGGTCGACGGCACCTGGAGCCTTCCCGCGTACGGCGCGGGGCGGCTGGTCGAGCGCATCGAGCGCGCCTACCGGCACCAGCGCGGCGACCGCCGTGAGGGACGGCCCCTGCGGTGACGCGGCGGGAGTGGCACTAAGGTCGGGGGCGACAGAGCCGAGCCGCGAGACAGCAGGAGAGAGCGAATGGTCACCGCGATCGTCCACATCAAGGCGGACGTCGACAGGATCCCCGAGGTCGCCGAGGCCATCGCCGAGATCGAGGGCGTCAGCGAGGTGTACTCGATCACCGGCGAGTTCGACCTGCTGGCCATGGTCAGGGTCGGCCGCTACGACGAGGTGGCCGAGGTCGTGCCCGGCCGCGTCAACAAGGTGCCCGGCGTGCGCCACACCGAGACGCACATCGCCTTCCGCACCTACTCCCGCCACGACCTGGAGGCGGCCTTCTCCATCGGCCTCGCCGACGCGGACTGACAGTGAGGGCGCGGCGGATCAGGCCGGGCGCAGCAGCCGGACGCGGACCTCGAACCCTCCGGGGAGCGGGTGCGCGGCGACCGAGCCGCCGAACAGCGCCGCGCGCTCCCAGGTGCCGACGAGCCGGTCGCGGGGCAGCCCGTCGTCGTGGACGGCGACCTCCAGGACGGCGGGCAGCCACCGCAGCGTGACCGTCGCGGTGCGGGCCATGCCGTACCACAGGGCGTTGCCCAGCGCCTCCTCCACGATGCGGTACGCCGACAGCTCCAGCGTGGGGCCGCTCCCCCGGGCGCCGACCTCGGTGAACGAGACCGCGAGCCCGCTCGCGCGGAAGTCGTCGATCAGCCCGGGCAGGTCTCCCAGGCCCGGCTGGGGGCCGCGGCGCTGCCCGTCCATGCGCAGCAGGCCCATCATCCGGCGCAGGTCGACAGGACCCGGCGGCCCGACTCCTCGGCCTCGCGGAAGGTCTGCCTCGCCCGTTCCGGGTCCTTGTCCATGATCACCCGGCCCGCTCCCACGCCCAGCGTCATCACGCTCAGGTCGTGGGCCACCAGGTCGTGCAGTTCCGAGGCGATCCGCAGGCGTTCCCAGACGACGTCCTCCTCGTCGGCGGGATGAGCGGGACGCCCGGGCCCCGCGCCGTTCCCGTCCTCCGCCCGGACCCGCCGTCCGCCCCTGCCGCGGTCCCGCTGCGGGGAGAGCGGGTCAGGGCGCGAACCGGCGGAGAGCGCACCGCGGAGACCGGCGGCGAGCATGGCCATCCCGCCGCGGGCCACGGCGGCCCAGCGGTGGATGACGCGAAGGGCGAGCAGGCGCATCATGGCGGGAACGGTACGGCTCAGGCCGAACCCGGCACGTCCCCATCAAGGCGGACGTCTGATCCCTCCCGCGGTGGAGGCGATCCGGACCAGGAGCGCGATCAGGCCGTGGAGCCGAGCGCGCGGCTGATCTCGACCCAGCGCTCCAGGGTCTGCGCGGCCCTGCCCGAGTCGACCGCCTCGGCCGCGCGGGCGTACGCCGCGCGCAGGTCGCCGATCAGGTCGTCGCCCGGGCCGTCGTAGGCGACCAGACCGGCCGCCGCGTTCAGCAGCACCGCGTCACGCACCGGCCCGGTCTTGCCGCGCAGCAGGTCGCGGACCGCCGCCGCGTTGAACTCGACGTCGCCGCCGCGCAGGTCGCCGGGCTGGGAGCGGGGGATGCCGAGGTCCGCCGGGTCGATCGTCGTCTGCGTCGCGGTGCCGTCCCGGACGACGAAGACCGCCGACGGGGCCGCGGTGGACAGTTCGTCCAGGCCGTCGTCGCCCCGGAAGACCAGCGCCGACACGCCGCGCTCGGCGAAGACCCCGGCCATGACCGGCAGCATGCGCGCGTCGAACACGCCGATGGCCTGGGCGGCGGGACGCGCGGGGTTGGCCAGCGGCCCGAGGAAGTTGAACACCGTCGGCACGCCGATCTCCTTACGCGGCGGGCCGGTGAAACGCAGCGCGGGGTGGTAGACGGGCGCGAAGCAGAAGGCGATGCCCGCCTCCACCGCGACCCTGGCGGTGATCTCCGGCGACAGGTCGAGGGCGACGCCCAGGTGCTCGAGCACGTCGGCCGCGCCGCACAGCGAGGAGGCGGCCCGGTTGCCGTGCTTGACGACCCGGGCCCCTGCCGCCGCCGCGACGATCGCGGCCATCGTCGAGACGTTGACGGTGTGCGCCCGGTCGCCGCCGGTGCCGACGATGTCGACCACCGGCCCCTCGACCGTGAGCGGGGTCGCGCGCTCGAACATGGTGCGGACGAGGCCCGTCACCTCGGCGACGGTCTCGCCCTTGGCCCGCAGGGCGACGGCGAAGGCGGCGATCTGCGCCGGGGTCGCCGCCCCCGACATGATCTCCCCCATTACCCAGCCGTCTCGTCGGCCGTCAGGTTCTCGCCCGCCAGCAGGGCGTTCAGCGTGGAGGGCCAGGTGGTGCGCGTGTCCATGGTGGGCTCCGCGGGTTTCGATGTGGGGTCGGATCGGCGGGTCGGCGGGTCGGCTCTGCGGTGCGGCCGGGCGTCGCCGGCGTGCCGGGGTGAAGCGAGAGCCCGGTGACACCCGGCCGCCGGACGGGCCCGGCGACGCGTGAGCCCCCGGGCCGGGTGCACCCGGTTCAGTGCGCCCGGTCTGATAGACCCGGTTCAGTGCGCCCGGTCTGGTGCCCCGGGTTCAGTGCGCCCGGGTGAGGCTGAGGCGGCGCCGCATGAGGTCGGCCACGGCCTCGGCGAGGACCACCGGGTCGATGGGCTGGGCGACGACGGCGTCGGCGCGGGACCAGTTGGCCAGCCAGCGGTCGTCCCTGCGGGCGATGAGCAGCAGGATCGGGGGGCAGTTGTGCACCTCGTCCTTGGCCTGCCTGCTGACCCCCATGCCGCCGGCCGGCTGCGCCTCGCCGTCGAGGACGGCCACGTCGATGTCGCCGGAGTCGAGGTGCTTGATCACGGCCGGCTGGGTCGCGCACTCGACGATCTCGACGAGGGGCACGTCTGCGGCGGGGCGCCGCCCGATGGCCAGCCGCACCTTCTCCCGGGTGCCTGCGTCGTCGCTGTAGACGAGAACCCTCATTTCACGCTCACTGTCGAATCGCGGGGTATGGTCATCGTGATGCTACCGGCGCGGCTGCAGGGCTCGCAGCCCCGGGGCGATTGCCGTGACATGCCCGTTTCGTGGGCGCGTATGGACCCTAGCGGGGGGTCGTGGGGCGACCCGACCTGGGGAGCCGCAATAATGCTGGGCGTGGCGACAGCATCCGCAATTACTACGACGACGAGACCGCACGGGTCCAGCCGGCCGAACCTGGTTCAGGTCGGCACCATCGTGTGGTTGTCCTCTGAGCTCATGTTCTTCGCGGCGCTGTTCGCGATGTACTTCACCATCCGGTCGGTCAGCCTCGGACAGGGCACGCACTGGCCCGAGGCGCACCTCGAAGTCCCGTTCGCGACCTTCAACACGACCGTTCTGGTCCTGTCGAGTGTCACGTGCCAGCTGGGCGTGTGGGCTGTGGAAAGGGGCGACGTCAAGAAGCTGCGATTCTGGTATGTCGTAAGCTTCCTGATGGGCGCCTTCTTCGTGGGCGGACAGCTTTACGAGTACGGGAACCTGGCGCGCGAGGGCCACGTCCTCTCGCACTCGCCGTACGACTCGGTGTTCTTCCTGACCACGGGCTTCCATGGCTTGCACGTGACGGGTGGTCTGATCGCGTTCCTGTTCATCCTGGGACGCACGTACGCCGCGAAGCGCTTGACGTATGAGCAGCAGACCAGCGCGATCGTCGTGTCCTACTACTGGCACTTCGTCGACGTGGTCTGGATCGGCCTTTTCGCGACCATCTACATCATCAAATGATCGGAACGGGGATTTCGGTGAACTCCATCACCGCCCGACGGCGCCATCCCCTCGCGCGAGTCGCCGTCGTGGCGCTCGCGCTGGGCCTGCTCGGCGGCGGCTACGCGCTCGCGGCGCCGAACGGCAGCACCGCGGACGCCGCGATCGCGTCCGGCAAGGCCGACGACGTGGCGCAGGGCAAGAGCCTCTTCGTGGCGCACTGCGCGAGCTGCCACGGCATGAACGCCGAGGGCACCAAGAAGGCTCCGACGCTCATCGGCGTCGGAGCCGCCGCCGTGAACTTCCAGGTGAGCAGCGGCCGCATGCCGGCCGCCGACGCGGGTCCCCAGGCGCCGCGCAAGCCGCGTGCGGAGTGGGCGACCGACGAGGCCGTCGACCAGCTCTCGGCGTACGTCCAGTCCCTGGGCGGCGGCCCCACGGTGCCCAGCGCCGAGCAGGTCGACCCGGCCAAGGGCGACCCGGCCAAGGGCGGCGAGCTCTTCCGCGCCAACTGCATCCAGTGCCACAACTTCGTGGGCGCCGGCGGCGCGCTGACCTACGGCAAGTACGCGCCGCCGCTGAACCCGGCGACGCCGACGCAGATCTACGAGGCGATGGCCACCGGCCCGCAGGCGATGCCGGTGTTCAACGACTCGACGATCACGCCGGAGCAGAAGCGCGACATGATCGCGTACATCACCCACGTGCGGTCGCAGGTCGACCCGGGCGGTTCGGGTCTGGGCCGTATCGGCCCCGTCACCGAGGGCCTTGTAGCGTGGGTCGTGGGTCTCAGCCTCCTGATCCTGGCCTCCATCTGGATCACAGCGAAGAAGCGACGGGCGGCATGACAGAGCAGAACGAGTACCCCGAGAGCGGCCGGGTGCGGACGCGCGTCCTCGGCACGCCGCCCGCGGACGCGCCGATCGTCGACAGCGACCCGATCCACGCGCCCGAAGGCGTTCCCGGCGTGATCCCGCAGGACCCCGTCAAGGCCCGCAAGGCCGAGCGCCTCGTCGCGCTGCTGTTCCTGATCGCCTTCCTGGCCAGTGCGGGCTTCATCGCCTCGTACGTGATCTTCCAGGTCGGCACGATCAGCAAGACGGCCACGTCGAACCTCGCGCTCGGCGGCACCCTGGCCCTGGCCCTGATGGCGCTGGCCGCGGGCCTCACGATCTGGGTGCGGCAGATCATGCCGAAGTACAACCTGATCCAGGAGCGCCACGAGATGCGCTCCGACGACGGCACGCGTGAGTACGTCAAGGAGACCTTCCTCCAGGGCGCCGACGAGAGCGGGTTCGTCAAGCACAAGCTGCTGCGCCGCACGCTGCTGCTGGCCGCCGCTCCGCTGGGCCTGCTCCCGCTGGTGCTGCTGAAGGATCTCGGCCCGCTCCCCGGGACCTCGCTCAGGCACACCGTCTGGGGCGAGCCCACCAAGAACGGCAAGCCGCGCCGCCTCGTGGTCGAGGGCACCGGCCAGCCGATCCGCGCGGCCGACTTCAACTCTCCCGGCGGCATCCTCTCCGTGGTCCCCGAGGGCTACGAGGAGGACCTGAACGCGCTGGCCAAGGCGACGCTGATCCTGCTCAAGTTCCGCCCGGAGGAGATCAAGTCCGGCACGAACCTGAACTGGACGCACGACGGTATCGTCGCCTACTCCAAGATCTGCACCCACGTGGGCTGCCCGGCGGCTCTCTACGAGCAGACGACGCACCACATCCTCTGCCCGTGCCACCAGTCGACCTTCGACGCGGCGGACGGAGCGAGGGTCGTCTTCGGCCCCGCCGCCCGGCCGCTGCCGCAGCTCCCCATCGGAATCGACGAGGAGGGCTACCTCGTCGCGAAGTCCGACTTCAAGGTCCCCGTCGGTCCCAGCTTCTGGGAGCGTGGCGACGCTGAAGCCGAAGCTAGGGAGAACGCATCATGAACGCTCCCCCCAAGGCCATCGCAGGCGTCTCGACGTTCGTCGACGACCGCATCGGCGCGGGGAACTTCCTCAAGCGCAACCTGAGGAAGATCTTCCCCGACCACTGGTCGTTCCTCCTGGGGGAGATCGCGCTCTACTCGTTCGTCATCCTGCTGCTGACCGGTACGTTCCTGACGTTCTGGTTCAAGCCGGGCATGGGCGAGGTCACGTACACGGGCAACTACGCCCCGCTGTACGGCGTGAAGATGTCGGAGGCCTACGCCTCGGCGCTGCACATCAGCTTCGACGTCCGCGGCGGTCTGCTGATGCGGCAGATCCACCACTGGGCGGCGCTGCTGTTCGTGGGCGGCATGACGGTGCACATGCTCCGGATCTTCTTCACCGGGGCGTACCGCAAGCCGCGCGAGCTCAACTGGATCATCGGCATCCTCCTGCTCTCGCTGGCGCTTCTCGAGGGCCTCACCGGCTACTCCCTCCCCGACGACCTGCTCTCCGGCGCGGGTCTGCGGATCACCCAGGGCGTCGCCCAGTCGATTCCGATCGTCGGCACCTACGTCTCGTTCTTCCTGTTCGGCGGCGAGTACCCGGGCCACGACGTCATCTCGCGGTTCTACTCGATCCACATCCTGCTGATCCCGGGCATCCTGCTCGCGCTCGTCTCTGCGCACATGATCCTGATGTGGGTGCAGAAGCACACGCAGATGCCGGGCAAGAACAGGACCGAGAAGAACGTGGTGGGCGCCCCGTTCTACCCGGCCTTCATGATCAAGTCGGGCGCGTTCTTCCTGTTCACGTTCGGCGTCATCGCGCTGCTCGGCACGTTCGCCCAGATCAACCCGATCTGGCTGTTCGGGCCGTACACGCCGGCGGACATCTCGGCCGGCTCCCAGCCCGACTGGTACATGGGCTTCCTGGAGGGCTCGCTCCGCCTCATGCCGTCCTGGGAGATCAACTTCCTCGACCACACGGTGACGCTGAGCGTGCTGATCCCCGCGCTGGTGCCGCTGGGCATCGTCATGACGGGCCTGGCGCTGTATCCGTTCCTGGAACAGTGGATCACCGGCGACCGCCGCGAGCACCACGTCGCCGACCGGCCGCGCAACAACCCGCACCGCACGGCCATCGGCATCTCGGGCATGACGTTCTACGGCCTCCTGTGGCTGCTGGGCGCCAACGACGAGCTCTCGGCGAACTTCCACGTCGACCTGTACACGACGACCTGGTTCGGGCGGTTCGCCGTCTTCATCGGCCCGGCCATCGCGTACTGGATCACCTACCGGATGTGCATCGGCCTCCAGCGCAAGGACGCCGAGGTGCTGTCCCACGGCGTGGAGTCCGGCGTCATCAAGCGGCTGCCGAACGGCCAGTACATCGAGGTCCACACGCCGCCGGCGGAGGACATCGCCGAGCACATCCGCGGCAAGAAGGAGATCCCGGTTCTCGAAAGCGCCGAGGACGGCGAGGGCATCCCGCCCAAGGGCGCCCGCAGCGCGATCGGCCGACTCCGCGCCAAGATGAGCCAGGCGTACGGGACCGACCGGGTCCCGCTGACCGACGGCCACCACGAGGAGGCCCACGAGGAGGAGCACGCGGGCGTCGGCGCCGGCGACCGCAAGGAGCTCCACTGACGGGCACCTGACTGACCGGCACGCAACGGCCCGGCAGGGGGAACCACTCCCCCGGCCGGGCCGTTGCTCTGTGCCCCTGTTGCGGGCATCCGACCAGGGGTCTACGTCCACGGTCGACCGGTGGCGCGGCGAATGTGCCTCACGGTCCGATGCGGTGGGGACGCGCCGCACGGCACCGTGAACCGGGTGATCGACACCGCACAGCCGCCGGAGGCCCAGGACCGGCCACCGGCGCCGCTCCCTCTCCCCCGCGGCGGCACGGGCGCACGCCGCGGCCCGCTCGCGCTCCTTCGGCGCAGTCCGGCCCGCGGCCGCCTGGGCGGGAGGCTGCTCGCCACGTTCGTCGTCGCCGCGCTCGCCGTTCCGGTGACCGGCGCGGCACGTCCCGAGGCGGTCCCCGCGCCCGTCCCGCCGCCCCTGCCCCCGCTACTGGCCGCGACCACCGCGAGCCTGGCCGAGCGGTACGCCGCCACCCGTGGCGCCGTCGAGGCCGCGATGCGGACCGCCGCGGCGGCCGGTCACCGATGGCGGGCCGCCATGCTGCGGGCGATGGCCGGCCCCACCCGGCACTTCCTGTCCTTCGACGGCCGCGACGGCGGCCGGGCCGCCGAGGTGTTCGGCGACCTGGCCGCCGCCGACCGGATCGCGGTGATCGTCCCCGGCTCCGGCACCGGCCTCGACACGTACGGGCTCCTGCGGGGCGGCTCGATGCGGCTGCAGCGGGCACTCGGCCCGCGAGGCGCCGTCGTCGCCTGGCTCGGATACCGGACCCCGAGCACCGTGAGCCTCCAGGCGATCCCCGGTTCGGCGCCCGGATCTTCGCCGCGGGCGACGGCCGTCATAGCGACTATCTGAAAGACGGATCGCCGGCGCTGGCGAACATCGCCCGGATCGTCTCCGGGCATGCTCCCGCCGAGGTGAGCCGTGATTCATGACCTCGTGCGGCGCGTCGAGGAGACGGCACCGGCCCGGCGCGACCGCGCCTCGGAGACACCGCGCGACCGCGCCTCAGCGGCACCGCGCGACCGCGCCGTCGACGCGCTGCGGGCGTGGACGTGGACACCACAGACGTACGCCCCGGCTGTGCCAGGCCGTGCGGTGTGTGAGCGAGCGTGCCGTACGGCACATCGTCTCGGCCGCCGAGCGGCGGTGACTGCCGGAGGGTCCTCCCCGGAGGCCCATCCTTCTCCGGAGGCAATCGCCGAGCTCACCAGCCTGCTGGGCCCGGCGACCGCCTCCGGTGAACGGCGGGTCCGGCTCGGTTGTGCATCCGATGTTCGCCCTCAACGCCTGAATCAGAGTCAGCGCATGGTCAGGCCGCAGCCTCTTTTCTTGAGCGATCGATCCAGATAGGCTACGGTGGGGTCATGGCAAGAACCCGGGAGTTCGACACTGAGGCGGCGGTGAGCCGCGCCATGGAACTGTTCTGGACGCGCGGCTACGAGGCGACCTCGGTGCGCGATCTGGCCCAGCACCTGGGGATCGGGCAGGGGTCCCTGTACGCCGCGTTCGGTGACAAGGATGGCTTGTACCGGGCCGCGCTGGAGCACTACCGCACCACCCTCGCGGCGGCCGCCCTGCGCAGTCTGGAGGAGGGGGCGGACGCCCGCGCGGCGATCCGTACGCTGCTGACGGAGCGGATCCGCATCGCCGTCAGGAGCGGCGGCCAGGGCTGCCTGGCCGTCAACGCCGTCTGCGAGCGGCTGCCTCAGGACGCGGCGACCCGGAGCACCGTGCGCGACATGCAGGACGCGAGCCGGGAGGCGTTGACCGAGGTGCTGCGGGCCGCGATGGAGCGGGGCGAGATCGCGGCGCGGCACGACCCGCACACGGTCGCCGCGTTCCTGGTCACATTCCTCAACGGGCTGCTGGTCTCCTCGAAGATCACACCGGACGCGTCGCCCTCGAACCCCTCGTGGAGGTCGCGCTGACCGCTCTCGACTGAGGGGCCCCGCGGCCTCGGCCGGACGTTTCTCATGCCCCGAATCTGTAACGTTCGATCAAGAAAATGAGCACCCGTCCCGGCCACGACGACAGCGCCCCAGCAGCGTCGGCGGTCCGAGCCGCCTGCTGACCTCATCGACCCACCGCACCCACCCAAGACAGGAAGGACCACGTCATGATGTACGACCACACCACAACGCCCCTGCGCACCGGCCGTGCCGCCGTCAACGGAACGAGTCTGCACTACCGGACGGCCGGGTCCGGCCCCGCCGTGGTGCTGCTGCACGGCGTGCCCAAGACCGGCTACCACTGGCGTCACCTCGTCCCGAAGCTGACGCCCCACCACACCGTCGTCGTGCCCGACCTGCGCGGTCTCGGCGACTCCGCCCGCCCCGCGGACGGCTACGACTCCGCAACGATGAGCGACGACATCGCCGAGCTGATGGCCCGCCTCGGACACCAGACCTACGCTGTGATCGGCGAGGACTGGGGCGCGGTGATCGGCTACCAGCTCGCCGCCCGCCACCGCTCCCACGCCACCTCCCTCGTCTTCGCCGAGGCCCTGTTCCCCGGCTTCGGCTTCGAGGACCACACGGCCCTCACCCCCGAGAACGTCTCCGGTGGCATGCACCTGTGGCACCTCGGCTTCTACTTCCAGCCCGACGTCCCCGAGATGCTGATCGCCGGGCACGAACGCGAACTGATCACCTACATGATCAAGAATGAGCGCAGCCACCCCGACACCGCCACCCCCGACGCGATCGAGGAGTACGTGCGCTGCTACTCGATGCCCGGCGGCATCCGCGCGATGCTCGCCGTCTACCGGGCGATGCTCACCGACGCCGAACAGAACCGGCAGGCCGCACGGCAGAAGCTCGACATCCCGGTCCTGGCGCTCGGCGGCTCCGCCTTCATCGGCCAACGCAACGAGTCCCAGGCACGGCTCGTGGCCCACCACGTCACCGGACACGTCTTCGACGCGGGCCACGACCTCGCGGAGGAAGTACCCGACGAGATGGCCGACGTCATCCTGCCGTTCCTGGCCGCACACCGGTAGCCGACGTCCGTCCGCGGGGGCCGGAAGGCTCCGGCGGACGGAACCGGTCACCACACGTAGCCGGGGCCTGGCCGGTATTCCCGCGAGATTGAACGCTAAGGATTGATCTTGGGTGTTCTGGGCCGATACGGTCGGGGCGCATGGCGATCGAGTACCTGTCAGATGAGCAGGCAGCGCGATACGGACAGTTCGCCGGCGAGCCGTCACCGCAGGAGCTGGAGGCGTTCTTCCGGCTGGATACCGCCCGGCCCACACCCGAAAGGCCAGTGGCGATAACCCGGCGCTCTTCAGCCCCCTCTATCGCCACTGGCCGTTCTGTTGCTGCTCACCCGGGTCCGTCTGCCGCTGGTAGTCGCTCCCCGTCCTTAGCGTTCAATCTCGCAGGAATACCGGCCAAACCCCGTCACGCTTTCGGCGGTGTCAGGCGAGCCGCCATTCCTGGTTGGTGCCGCCGGTGCAGGTCCACTGCACGATCTTGGTCCCGTCGGCGGTGTCTAGGTGTACTGACCATGGACGTTGGTGACGTGGCGGGGTGACCGGTGGAGCTGAACCGGTTGCATGGGTGAGGGCTTTCATGGCTCGGTGTGTAGCGACCAAACCGCAGCACCGACCAGAAAGCCCTCAATGCCCCACCGTAACGCCCCGCTGACCGAGACCGGACGTCTTCGCCTGGCCCGCTGCATCGTCGAGGACGGCTGGAGCATCCGCCGCGCAGCCGAACGCTTCCAGGTCTCCCACACCACCGCCGCCCGCTGGGCGCACCGCTACCGCACCTATGGCGCAGGAGGGATGGCCGACCGGCCCAGCCGCCCCCACCACAGCCCCACCGGCACAGACCCGCGCACCGAGCGGCGAATCGTGAAGCTACGGGTGACCCGCCGGTGGGGGCCGGCCCGGATCGCCGCCCGCCTCGGCATCGCCCCCTCCTCCACCTACGCCGTACTCCGCCGCTACAGGGTCCCCCCGCTGGCCCATCTGGATCGCGCCAGCGGACGGCCGATCCGCCGCTACGAGCGTGAGCGCCCAGGCGAACTGGTGCACATCGACGTCAAGAAGCTGGGCAACATCCCCGACGGCGGCGGCCACCGCATCGTCGGCCGCGCCCAGGGCGACAAGAACAAGCAGGCCACCACCACCCGGCGGCGCAACAGCAAACCCGTGATCGGCTACAGCTACCTGCACACCGCCCTGGATGATCACTCCCGCCTGGCCTACACCGAGATCCTCCCCGACGAGCGCAAAGACACCGCGGCCGGCTTCCTGGCCCGCGCCACCGCCTGGTTCGCCGCCCGCAACGTGACCATCCAGCGCGTGCTCACCGACAACGGCGCCTGCTACAAGTCCCACATGTGGGCGGCCACCTGCACCGTCCTGGGCATCACGCACAAGCGCACCCGCCCCTACCGGCCGCAGACCAACGGCAAGGTCGAACGCTTCCACCGCACTCTGGCCGACGAATGGGCGTACGCCCGCCCGTATGCCTCAGAGGCCGAACGCCGCACCGCTCTTGATCCCTGGCTGCACATGTACAACCATCACCGCGGACACACCGCGCTGAAAGGCCAGCCACCCATCAGCCGCGTCACAAACCTCCCTGGGGAGTACATCTAGGCCGTAGACGTCCAGGCACTTGTCACTGTGGCGGGCGACCAGGCTGGCGACGAACTTCGCCTTGAGCCGGGTCCTCCCGTCGGCGCTGGCTGCGGTGGCTGGTGCCAGGGTGAGTGAGCTGGTGAGCAGACAGGCGGCCACCGCCAGCGTCCGACCGGTCAGTGTGAGTGCCAGAGAGCCTCCTGAACTTGTAATGATCCAGCAGCCCTTATCTACCACGGATGATTACTTACCATGACGACAGCTTTTACTCTAGGTAGTTATCGCTGCGCGTCGACGGAGTGAGCAAGTGTGACAACTCACTGACTATCGCTAAATCTCGCTCCGATACTCCCGAGGGCCCTTCTCCTCCTCTACGCCGCCACCGTCGGGGAGGGCGGGGATCTTGCCGAGCTGTCGCAGGCCCTCGGCCAGGCGCGGAGGACGAGATGGAGTAGCGGCCCAGGACGTTGAGGTAGGCGTGGCCGAGCGGGGCCGCCGGCGCGCGCGCTCGTGGTCGCGGGCCGCTCCGGCGATCTGTCCGGCCAGGACCTGCAGGCGGTGGGCCAGCGTGGCGAGCTCGCCCTCCCATCCGGCCGCCGGCTCGTCGACCGGGTCGTCGGCGACCTCGCCATCTTGGTCCTGGTGGACGTCGACCACCGCGGCCGCTGCGGCAGTGAGGCTGTCGGCGAGCTGGCGAGCGCGGCCGACGTCGGTGGCCAGGCGGCGGCGGATCCAGGCTAGGTGCTCGGCAGCCTCACCGGCCTGGCGGCGGGCGCGGTGAGCGGCCTGCCGGCAGGGGGTTCCGCAGTAGCGCGACGGGCGGCCGGTCGACGCCAGAGCGATCGGGCCGGAGCAGGCCGGGCACTTCGGGGCCGGGCTCGCGCCGGTGACGGTGGCCATCGCGGCTCCTTCCATCGACGGTGGTCAGGCGGTTTCGTCGCGGTGGCCAGGCCAGGCCTGCCCGCGACGCAACCCTTCGGGAGTAGGGCCGGGTTTCGTCGCGGCGGCCGCCGTCGAGCTCGGCGTGACGAAACCTTCGGATCTGCCGGTGGGGGAGTCCACGGCGAGGGCGGCCAGCTCGCGGGCGAAGGCATCCTCGGGCTCGACCAGCGCCGGCCGGGGCAGGGCGGGCAGTTCGTGCCGCTCCACCATCTCGCGGCGGAAGACCTCCTCGGCCGCCGTACTGCCTCGGCGCCCTGTGGGCGGGCGGGCGGCTGGGCGGCCGGATGACCGGATGGGCGCTGCTGGTCGGCGGGGCCGCGGCCACCGCCGGTCTCGTCCTGTGGGCCGGCTATCCGGTGTCCATGGTCGGCGTGCCGGGCGCGCCGCTCTCCAACCAGTCCCCGCCCACACTGGCGGCCGTGGCGTTCGGGCTGGCCCAGTGCGGGGCGGCCCTGGTGCTGGCGGGGCCGCTGCGGCGGGTGCTGCGCCGTCCCGCCGCCTGGGCGCCGGTGGCGGTGGCCAACCTCTCCGCGATGACGATCTTCCTCTGGCACCAGACCGCGATGATCGCGGTCACGATGGCGGCCCTGTGGCTCGCGGGCGGGGCGCTGCCCGGCCTGCACACCGTCCCGGGCGATCCCGGCTGGGTGGCCGCCCGGCTGGGTGGCCGCCCGGCTGGCGTGGCTGCCGGCGTTCGCGGCGGCCCTGGCGGTGTGCCGGGCGGTCTTCCGCCGTCACGAGACACCCCGCGGCCCACTCGGTAGTCGACGACCGCTCAGAGGATCTCGGCGGGAGCGGCGCGCAGGCGGCTCCGCTTGAGCCAGGCCGGCCAGGAGTCCTGCCAGTAGCTCCAGCCGTTGGTCGCCTCCAGCCTGCGCGGCGTCCCGGTCACGATGATCGGGTCGCCGATCAGGGTGTTGTTCTTGAACCACTTGGCGTTCTCGGGGCTGACGTTCACGCAGCCGTGGCTGACGTTGGAGTTGCCCTGGTCGCCGACGGACCACGGGGCGCCGTGGACGTACTCGCCGGAGTTGGAGATGCGGACGCTGTTGTACACGGTCGTCTGGTAGTAGCCGGCCTGCCCCGGTCCCGCGTCCGGAGACGTCATGACCGTGACGTCCTCCCTGGACATCGCCACGTGGATGCCGCTGGTGGTGTGGTGGCGGAGCACGTCGCCCATGCCCGCGCTGATCGGGATGTTCTTGATCTGCTTGCCGTCCCGCTCGATCTTCATGTAGTGGGTCTGGGTGTTGGCCACGCTGATCTGCGAACGGCCGATCTCGAAGTCCCGGACGTAGTCCTGCTTGCCGTACATGCCCTCGCCGCCCCTGATGCCGGCCAGGCGCGCGGTGACGCGGACCTTGGTGTACGTCGGCCAGTACTTCTCCGGGCGGAAGACCACGTTCTTGTCGTCGAGCCAGTGCCAGGCGCCGTCGATGGGCTTGGACGCCTGCACGATCAGGTTGCGCTCGACGGACACGCGGTCGGTGATCGGCTTGTCGAAGGTGATGATGATCGGCATGCCGACGCCGACCGTCAGGCCGGTGTCCTGCTTGTTGGGCAGCAGGGTGGTGACGCCGAAGGTCTTGGCGGCCTGTTTCGTGGCGAAGCGCACGGTCCTGGTCGTCGAGCCGCCGGGGCCCGCGGCCGTCGCCTCGACGCTGTAGGCCGTCCCCGGGGCCATGGGGCGCTCGCTGCGCCACTGGGTGTGGTCGGGGCTGAACACGCCCGCGACGGGCTTTCCAGCGGCCTGTACGGCCACGTGAGTGAGCTTGCCGCCGGCCGCGCCGATCAGGATCGGAAGCTCGGGCGGCAGGTCGGCGGCGCCGTCGAGCGGGCTGATGCTGATCGCCGTCCCGGAGCCTCGATCCTCGTCGCGCCCGCCCGACGTGGAACACCCGGCAACCATCACGAGAAGGGCCAGCACCCCCGCACCAGCACGCACGTCCGTCCCCCTAGCGTCGCTTTCCGGGGGTTATTCCCTGGTGACGTACCGTTCGTGCAGTCCGGGGGCCGTGGGCCGGCAAAGAACGCGGACGCGTCGGCGAGAACGCCGACCGGCCGTCCAGGAGGGTTCACGCGATCAGTGCGAGAAGTTGCCCCGGTAGTACTGGAACACGAACCCGATCATGGCCATGACCGTGCAGAAGAGGCCGATGAAGAACAGCCACCAGCCGACCGCGAAGCCGAAGAACGTCAGCGCGGCCGACAGGCACACGAACAGCGGCCACCAGCTGTGCGGGCTGTAGAAGCCGATCTCGCCCGCGCCGTCGCTGATCTCGGCCTCCTTGTTGTCCTCCGGCTGGTCGCCGATGCGGCGCGCGGTGAACAGCAGGTAGTAGCCGATCATGAGGGCCAGGCCGACGGAGATCGCCATGGCGGTGGTGCCGGTCGGCTCCTTGGACCAGAACCAGTAGACCACGTCCGCGGCGGCGAAGAAGAGGCCGCAGAGCAGGAACATCCATCCCTGGATCTTCATCGGGACTCCTCCACCAGCTCAGGCTTGGCGGTGATGTGCGGGTACTTGAGGTCGAACGCGGGGCGCTCGGACCGGATGCGCGGCAGCGACAGGAAGTTGTGCCGCGGCGGCGGGCAGGAGGTCGCCCACTCGAGCGAACCGCCGAAGCCCCAGGGGTCGTCCACGGTGACCTTCGGCGCCTTCCGCCAGGTCACCCAGACGTTGTAGAAGAACGGCAGGGTGGACAGGCCCAGCAGGAGCGCGCCGGCCGAGGAGACCATGTTCAGGTCGGTGAAGCCGTCGGCGGGCGAGTAGTCGGCGTACCGGCGGGGGAAGCCGATGACGCCCAGCCAGTGCTGCACCAGGAAGGTCAGGTGGAAGCCGAAGAACAGCAGCCAGAAGTGGAGCTTGCCGATCTTGTCGTTCAGCATCTTGCCGGTGAACTTGGGCCACCAGAAGTAGAACCCGGCGAACATCGCGAACACCACGGTGCCGAAGACCACGTAGTGGAAGTGGGCCACGACGAAGTAGGTGTCGCTGATGTGGAAGTCCAGCGGGGGCGACGCCAGGATGACGCCGGTCAGACCACCGAACAGGAAGGTCACCAGGAAGCCGACCGCGAACAGCATCGGCGCCTCGAACGACAGGTGTCCCCGCCACATCGTGCCGATCCAGTTGAAGAACTTCACCCCGGTCGGTACGGCGATCAGGAACGTCATGAACGAGAAGAACGGCAGCAGCACCTGGCCGGTCACGAACATGTGGTGGGCCCACACGGTGACCGACAGACCCGCGATGGCGATGGTCGCGCCGACCAGGCCGATGTACCCGAAGATCGGCTTGCGGCTGAAGACCGGAAGGATCTCGGTGATGATGCCGAAGAACGGCAGCGCGATGATGTAGACCTCGGGGTGCCCGAAGAACCAGAACAGGTGCTGCCACAGCATCGCCCCACCGGTGGGCGAGTCGAAGATGTGGGCGCCCAGCTTGCGGTCGGCCTCCAGGGCGAGCAGCGCGGCGGCCAGCACCGGGAAGGCGAGCAGCACCAGGATGCTGGTGAGCAGGATGTTCCAGGTGAAGATCGGCATCCGGAACATCGTCATGCCGGGGGCGCGCATGGTGAGGATCGTGGTGATGAAGTTCACCGCGCCGAGGATGGTGCCGAGACCGGACATCGCCAGGCCCAGGACCCAGAAGTCGCTGCCGAGGCCCGGCGAGGTCACCGCGTTCGACAGCGGCGCGTACGCGGTCCAGCCGAACGAGGCGGACCCGCCCGGGGTGAAGAAGCCCAGCACGGCGATCGTGCTGCCGAACAGGTAGAGCCAGTAGCTCACCATGTTCAGCCGGGGGAACGCCACGTCAGGGGCGCCGATCTGCAGCGGCATCAGCTCGTTGGCGAAGCCGGCGAACAGCGGCGTCGCGAACATGAGCAGCATGATCGTGCCGTGCATCGTGAACAGCTGGTTGAACTGCTCGGTCGACACGACCTGCAGCCCCGGCTGCGCGAGCTCGGCCCGCATCACCAGCGCCATGAGGCCGCCGATGAGGAAGAACACGAACGACGTGATCAGGTAGAGGTGTCCGATCACCTTGTGGTCGGTCGAGGACAGCCACTTGGCGATGACCGTGCCCTTGGTGTACGGCCGCGCGGCGATGCCGGCCGGTTCCTGGATGGCGGTCACTGCGCACTCCCCGCCTGGCTCTTGATGTACTGGTCGAATTCGGCCTGCGGGACGAGCTTCACGGAGAACAGCATCTTGCTGTGGTCGGTGCCGCACAGCTCGGCGCATCGGCCGACGAAGACGCCCGTCTTGTTGAGCGTCGTGATCTGGAAGTGGTTGTGCACGTTGCCCGGGAAGACGTCCTGCTTGAACAGGAACGCCGGCACCCAGAACGAGTGGATGACGTCGGGCGAGTGCAGGTCGAACTGGACCTGGGTGTTGACCGGCAGCACGAGCTGCGGACCCTGCGGGTTCTCCGCGCTCTGCTTGCTGAGGTCCACCGGCACGCCCGCGACCACGGCCTTCTGGCCCTGGTACTCGGTCGTGAAGCGCCAGCTCCACTGGTAGCCCTCGACGGCCACCTTGACCGGGGCGGCCTTGGTGATCCGCGTGATCTCGGTCTCGTCACGGGCCGTGAAGTAGAAGAAGACCGCGACCATGATGACCGGGACCACCGTGTAGAGGATCTCGATCGGCAGGTTGTAGCGCACCTGCGGAGGAAGCTGATCGGGGCTGTTCTTCTTCTTCCGGTGGAAGATGCACGCCCAAAGGATCAGTCCCCAGACGACCACACCGGTGGCGAGAGCCGCGATCCAGCTCCCGTTCCAGAGCGTCTGGACGATGCCGGCCTGCTTGGTGACACCTTCCGGCATGCCCCCACGGGACCACTGATCGATCGCCTGGTTGCTACACGCCGTCCCGGACGCCACCAGCAGCGCCACGGCGGCGGCTCCGGGCAACCGGCGGCGTGCCCACGGTCGCCGTGTCGTACGGCGGGTCGGACTCACGGATCGCCTACCCCACAGATGAAGCCCAAGAGTTCCTCTCCTGGGCGGTTTTTCCAATTGACCCTTGGGTGAGACCGGCGCGAACCTTGCGGCCGGTCTGCCCTTTACTTGGTTGAGTTCACGCTGGGGGACACATTAGCGCGGACCGGCGCCGCCCCTCTGAGCAGCCCCCGTTAATGTCCTAACTGTGGCCTACCTGGACGCGGCTTCGACCGAACCTCTCCATCCCGCGGCCCGTGACGCCTTGCTGGCGGCGATCGACGCCGGCTGGGCCGATCCCGCCCGCCTGTACGGCACGGCGCGCCGCGCCCAGATGTTACTGGAGCGCGCGAGGGCAGAGGTAGCCGAACTGATCGGCGCCCGGCCCGACGAGGTGTCGTTCACCTCGTCGGGGACGCAGGCCGTCCACCTGGGGGTGCTCGGCACGCTGGCCGGTCGCCGCCGGGCCGGGACGCGCCTGGTGGCGGGCGCCGTCGAGCACTCCAGCGTCCTGCACGCGGGCGCCCTCCACGAGCGATCCGGCGGCGAGGTGGAGATCGTGGGCGTGAGCCGTACGGGCCGGGTGGACGCCGGCGCGTTCGCCGAGGCCGTCGCGCGGCCCGGCACGGCCCTGGCGTGCCTGCAGACGGCCAACCACGAGGTCGGGACCCTCCAGCCGGTCGAGGAGGCGGCGCGGGCCTGCCGGGAGGCGGGCGTGCCGCTGCTGGTCGACGCCGCGCAGTCGGCGGGCCGCCTGCCGGTTCCCGGGGGCTGGTCGGTCCTCACCGCGAGCGCGCACAAGTGGGGCGGCCGGCCGGGGTGGGCGTGCTGGCGGTGCGCAAGGGCGTGCGCTGGCGCTCGCCGCTGCCCGAGGACGAGCGGGAGCGGCGGCGCGTGCCGGGATTCGAGAACGTGCCCGCGATCGTGGCCGCCGCGGCGGCGCTGCGCGCCCGGACGGAGGAGGCGGAGGCCGAGGGGCGGCGGCTGTCCGCCCTGGTCGAGCGGATCCGCGCCGAGGTGCCCCGCCTGGTGCCCGACGTGGAGGTCGTCGGCGACCCGGTCCTGCGGCTGCCGCACGTCGTGACGTTCTCCTGCCTGTACGTCGAGGGCGAGGCGCTGCTGACCGAGCTCGACAAGGCCGGTTTCGCCGTCTCGTCCGGCAGCTCCTGCACGGCGAGTACGCTTCGTCCATCGCACGTTCTGGAGGCAATGGGCGTGCTTACGCATGGGAATGTGCGGGTATCGCTGCCCCGTGGCGTGTCCGAGGACGACATCGATCGTTTCCTCGCGGTGCTCCCGGACATCGTGCGGCGGATCCGGTCGAGCTTGGGGGTGCACTGATGTGGCGCAGACGGACGGGCGGCGCCCGGCGGTCTCCCGAGGCGGCTCAGGCCGAGCCCGCCGAGCCGGTCCAGCCGGCGGAGCCGCCCGCGCTGACCATCGACGCGCTGGGCCGCAAGTGCCCGATCCCGATCATCATGCTGGCCGAGCGGATCAACCAGGTGGCGACGGGCGGCGTGGTCGCCGTGCTGGCCGACGACCCCGCCGCGTTCACCGACGTCCCGGCCTGGTGCCGGTTGAAGTCACACGAGCACGTGGGGAGCTACGAGCTGCCCCAGGGCGGCTGGTCCATCCACGTGCGCCGCAACTACTGAGAGCGTGTTCTCAGGCGTAGTGGCAGCGGGCGTGGGCGCCGACCTCCTCGGCCGCGTCGGCGCCGTACGCGGCGGCGAAGCGCTCCAGGAAGACGCGCTGGCTCAGCTCGTACTCCTGGCAGCCGACCCGCTCGAGCACGTGGGTGGCGGTGAGGTTGCCGATCTGGCCGCAGCGCTCCAGTGAGAGCCCCCAGGCGAGGCCCGCGAGGAACCCGGCGCGGAAGGCGTCGCCGACGCCGGTGGGGTCGGCCTTGCCCAGCTCGGGAGCCGGCGAGATGTGCAGCGACGGCTCGCCCTTGCGGTCGATCCTGGCGCCCTTGGGCCCGAGGGTGGTCACCCGGACGCCGACCCGGTCGAGGATCTCCTCACCGGACCAGCCGGTCTTCTGCTCGATCAGCCCGAGCTCGTAGTCGTTGCTGAACAGGTACGCCGCGCCCTCCACGAGCTGGCGGATCTCCTCGCCCGGCATGCGGGCGAGCTGCTGCGACGGGTCGGCCGCGAACGGGATGCCCCTCTGACGCGCCTCGTCGGTGTGCCGCAGCATCGCCGCCGGGTCGTTGGGGCTGATCAGGACGAGATCGAGCCCGCCGAGGCGCTCGGCGATCGGGCCCAGCTCGATCTCCCTCGCCTCGGCCATCGCACCGGTGTAGAACGAGGCGATCTGGTTGTGGTCCTCGTCCGTCGTGCACAGGAAGCGCGCCGTGTGGTGCAGCTCGGAGATGTGCACCGAGTCGCAGTCGACGCCGTGGCGCTCCAGCCAGGAGCGGTAGTCGGCGAAGTCGGTGCCGACGGCGCCGACGAGGATGGGGGTGAGCCCCAGGCAGCCCATGCCGAAGGCGATGTTGGCCGCGCATCCGCCACGGCGGATCTGCAGATCGTCGACGAGGAACGACAACGACACCCGGTCGAGCTGCTCGGCGATGAGCTGGTCGCCGAAGCGGCCGGGGAACGTCATCAGGTGGTCGGTGGCGATGGAGCCGGTGACGGCGATGCGCACGGGGTCATTCTCCTCGTTGTCAGCATCAGGGAGACAGGGGCGGGGACGTTGATCCCGCCGAACCTACTGAGCGTACCGTCTCGGGACATGACGACGCCCCGCACGGAGGAATCCGTACGGGGCGCCCGATGCATGCTCCATCGCACGCGGGCCCGGCGTCGCCGGACGCGCGCTCGCCGTCAGTTGAACGAGTCGCCGCAGGCGCAGGACCCGGTCGCGTTGGGGTTGTCGATGGTGAAGCCCTGCTTCTCGATGGTGTCCACGAAGTCGACCGTGGCACCGATGAGGTACGGCGCGCTCATCCGGTCGGTGACGACGTTCACGCCGCCGAAGGTGGAGACCACGTCGCCGTCCATCGACCGGTCGTCGAAGAAGAGCTGGTAACGCAGGCCGGAACAGCCACCCGGCTGGACCGCCACCCGGAGCTGCAGCCCTTCCTCGCCCTGCTGCTCGAGCAGGCTCTTGACCTTGGCGGCGGCCGCGTCAGTCAGGATCAGGCCCTGCTGCGTGGTCTCGCTGCTCTCAACCGTCATGTGCTGACTCCCGCGTCTGCGCCAACCGCCCTTCGGGGCGGTCGATTGGTTCTGACGTCCTACCTAGACGCTACCAACACCCGTGAAGCCCTACACATTCCACGTGCCCCACGGGCAACCGCGCGACGAACCAGGCGATGCGATATGTAATGATTAGTCGTCAGTTAGACGATAAGTCCCCGAGGGGGTGTGGTCGTGACGATCACCGAGACCGGCCTTCCGCTCTTCATCCTCGGCCGGGACACCGACCCGCACAGCGAACGCGGCGTCGACTGCCCGGGCGAGCTGCCTCCCGCGTCCGATCCGACCCTCGTGGAGCGCGCCCGCGTGGCCAAGGAGCGGCTCGGCGACCGGTTGTTCGTGCTCGGTCACCACTACCAGCGTGACGAGGTCATCCAGTTCGCGGACGTGACCGGCGACTCGTTCAAGCTCGCCCGCGAGGCCGCCGCCCGGCCCGAGGCGGAGTACATCGTGTTCTGCGGTGTCCACTTCATGGCCGAGTCCGCCGACATCCTGACCAGTGACGCGCAGAAGGTGGTGCTCCCCGACCTGGCCGCCGGCTGCTCGATGGCCGACATGGCGACCTTCACCCAGGTCGAGGACTGCTGGGACGCCCTGGAGGACGCCGGCATCGCCGACCAGGTGGTTCCGATCACGTACATGAACTCCAGCGCGGACATCAAGGCGTTCTGCGGACGGCACGGCGGCGCGGTGTGCACCTCCTCGAACGCCAGGCGCGCCCTCGACTGGGCCTTCGAGCAGGGCGAGAAGGTGCTGTTCCTGCCCGACCAGCACCTGGGCCGCAACACGGCCGTGCTGGAGATGGGGCTGTCGCTGGACGACTGCGTGGTCTACAACCCGCACCGCCCGAACGGCGGCCTCACCCGGGAGCAGCTGGAGAACGCGAAGATGATCCTGTGGAAGGGCCACTGCTCGGTCCACGGGCGCTTCTCCGCGGCGTGCGTGGACGAGGTGCGGGCCCGCATCCCCGGGGTGAACGTGCTCGTGCACCCCGAGTGCCGCCACGAGGTCGTGACCAAGGCGGACTTCGTCGGCTCGACCGAGTACATCATCCGCAAGCTGGAGGAGGCCCCGGCCGGTCCTCCTGGGCCGTCGGAACGGAGCTGAACCTGGTACGCCGCCTGGCCGGCCGGTTCCCCGACAAGACCATCACGTTCCTCGACAGGACCGTGTGCTACTGCTCCACCATGAACCGCATCGACCTGCCGCACCTGGTGTGGGCGCTGGAGTCGCTGGCCGACGGCGAGGTCGTCAACCAGATCACGGTCGACGCGGACACCACCCACTGGGCCAAGGTCGCCCTCGACCGCATGCTCGCCCTGCCCTAGCCGTAGCGGACCGCGGCCGTTCCGGCACGGCCGCGGTCCGTCGAACGAGCCGCGAAGCTCGCATGGTCGGTGTCGGGGAGCCAGTCCGGCCGGGTGTGTATTCAGCCAGCGCCGGGCTCGCCCGGCGTCGGCGAAGCCGCGCAACAGGGCGTCGAGCCAGCGGGTGACCGTAGGACTCGCGCCAGGCCAGCGACCACGCGTACAGCGGGGTCGGCGCCGTGAGCGCGATCGCACGCAGGCCCGCGTGATCGGGCAGCGGCGCGTCCGCCGGGAAGAGCGTGAAGCACGAGGCGTCGTCGCGGATCCGCCGGACGAGGTGGTCCAGGCCCAGGTTGGGGCCGTCCTGCCGCCGGGTGATCCCGAACTCGTCACCGAAGCGGCGGAGGAAGTCCAGGCGGCTCAGCTCCGCCGGGCACCACAGTGTGCTGTCGCGCAGGTCGGCCGGGCGCAACTCGTCGGCTCCGGCCAGCGGATGGGCCGCGCCGACCACCGCGTCGACGGGCTCCAACCGCACCAGTCGCTGCGTGAGACCCGCGTCGCCGCCGTCCGGCAGCGGATGCACTCGCCCGAACCCCAGGTCGGTGTCACCGTTCAGCAGGGACCGTGCGACCGACGGCCAGTCCCGGCCCGGCCCTGGTTCCAGGCGCACCCCGCCGAGCGCCTCCGCCGCCTGGGCGACGGTCCGCATCGGCGCGTAAAGATGACCCCACGTGTCGATCCGTACGACGGGCGGGGCGCCCGTCACCGCCGCGACCGCGTACTCGCCCGCCGCGAGCGCGCCGCGCGGCGGGCAGAAACCGTTCCCCGGCCTCGGTCAGCCGGACGCCGCCCTCACGCTCGAACAGACGTACGGCCAGCAGCGTCTCCAGGCGCGCGACGCGCTTGGACAACGCCTGCTGGCTGATGCCGAGGTGTTCGGCGGCACGCCCGAAATGCAGCCTCTCCGCGGTCTCGGCGAACGCACGGACCAGGACGAGGTCAAGATCCATGCCGCTGAGCATAGGCGACAACCCGGCGTTGTCGGGCGCGTGGACGCGTTGTTGGCCCGGCCCCGTCCCCAACGGTGAAGTTGCCTTCAGACGCCACGAGGAGGCGACAACGATGAAGGCGTACATCCCGGCCGGGGACCCCGCCGAGCCGTTCGTGCTCGCCGACGTCCCCGAACCGACTCCGGGTGCGAACGAGGCGCCGGTGAAGGGCGAAGTACGAGCGAAGGAGCAGGACCATGACCACCACCGACCCAGGGCAGTCGTCATCCGCTACGTCGAGGCCGTCCGCGACGGCGACGCCGACGTCATCTACGACAGCTTCGCCGCTGACGCCACCTGGCACTACCCGGGCGACCTGCCCATCTCCAAGACCTGGCACGGCCGCGACGCGATCGTCGACGACTTCCTCGGCGGCATGGGGCCGATCCTCGTCCCGGGCAGCATGACGATCGAACTGGTCGGCACCATCGCCGAAGGAGACCGCGTGGTCGCCGAGTGGACGTCCAAGGCGGACACCGTTTTCGGCACCGTCTACGACAACCGCTGCATCGGTGTCTTCACCGTCCGCGACGGCAAGATCACCTCCGTCGTCGAGTACAGCGACACCCGGCACGTCGCCGCGGCGCTCTTCCCCGGCCATGGGGCCCCCGTGCTCGCCCGCACGGTCCAGGCCCCCTGACCGGGCACACCCGTGCCACGACCGGCAAGGTTCCGGTCACCGGGAGGGACACGGGATCGGCGCTAGATCCGGGCGCGCTCGCGCCAGAACCGCAACAGCTCGTCGTCGCCGTGGACCGCGTCGGGCTCGCGCCGGTTCCACAGCGTCAGCATCAGGTCCCCGGCCGTCGGCGTGCGTACGGTGACGTCGGCGGGGCCTTCGGACCTCTCGTAGGTGAACCCCTCGGGAGTGAGCCGCACGAGCCAGGCGAGACCGGTCCCGGTCCGCCAGGAGATCGCCTCCCCGTCGCTCCTGAGCTCGGCGACGCTGGGCCGCCACCGGGCGTACGGAAGCACGTCGAAGAACTCCTCCACGCCGTCGGCCGCGACGTCCTCGTCGATCCGGGGGGCGATGCCGAGGGCGATCTCGGCGTCCGCACGGTGGACGACGGTCTCGTGGAGCTGGCGGCGGGACCAGAACCGGGCGTGCCGGTCCCCCGCCCAGCCCCACATCTCCGTGTCCGCGTCGCGGCTCTTCAGCGCCTCGGCGAGCTGTACGGCTCCCGCCTCCAGCCAGTCCGCGTGGCCGGCGAAGTCCTCGGGGAACCCGTGGTCCATCGCGGCGCGGTCGTACCGGCGGTCGGCGGCGTCCCGCACCATCGCGGCGGCCCACCGGTGCACGGCGCCGGTGTGCTCGACCAGTTCCCTGAGGTCCCACCCCGGGCAGGTCGGCACGGGCGTGGTCCCGTCCCGTCCCCGTATCACCTCGGCCATCCGGCCGATCTCCGCGGCCGCGGCCTCGGTGTGCCGCAGGTGGGTCCACTCGGTCATGAAGGCTCCTGTAGGTCAGAGGCCGGGGGCGCCCCAGACGGGAAACCAGCTCGCGAGCTCGGGCTCGATGGTGAGCTCGCGGTCCAGGACCCCGCGCACCTGCAGTTCCAGCGCGTTGTCGCGGCGCGGTTCGCCGATGGGGGCGAAGGGGTAGAACGTGCCGCGCTTGTAGAGATACACGATCGCCAGCTGCCTGTGCGAGGGGTCGGCGAAGGTGACGAGCGAGCACAGCAGCGACGGGCCGAACCCGGCCGACTCCAGGGACGAGTTGGCGGCGTGCAGGTCGGTCACGAGCCCGGCGACGTCGGGGTTGCGCACCTGCAGCCAGGTGTAGCCGTAGGAGTCCCGGGAGACCTCGACCTTGCCCATCAGGGCCTCGATGTCCTGTTCGAGGCGGGCGAAGGCGCCGCCCTCGGCGGCGCGGAAGCACACCGAGCCCGTTCCCGCCGGGGCGAAGCCGGTGGCGGCCTGCAGCGTGACGGCGGCCGACGGCAGGGCGAACAGCGCGTCCAGGTCGGGCCTGGCGGGCTTGGAACGGCCGAGCAGGGCGTCGAACCAGCCCATCAGCGCCCCCTCATCAACGGCCCAGCGCCGCGGAGATCCGGGCGAGCTGGTCCAACCGGCGCTCCAGCGACGGGTGGGTCGACAGCAGCGAGGCGACGCTCTGGCCCGACAGGGCGGGCGCGAAGAAGAAGGCGTTGAACGGCTGCGCCTCACGCAGGTCCCTGGTCGGGATCCTGCCGATGTCGCCGCTGATCTTGACAAGGGCGCTGGCCAGGGCGCTCGGCTGCTGCGTGAGCAGCGCGCCCGCGCGGTCGGCGGCCAGTTCGCGGTAGCGCGAGAGCGCCCGCGTCAGCAGGAAGCTGACGGCGTAGACCAGGCCGGAGACCGCGAAGATGATCAGGCCGACCGGGGGGCCGTTGTCGTTCCTCCGGCCGCCCAGACCGGTGTAAAGCGCGAAGCGCGTCATCAGGCCGGCCACGACCCCCAGGAACGAGGCGATCGTCATCACCGCCACGTCCCGGTGGGCCACGTGGGACATCTCGTGGGCCAGCACGCCTTCGAGCTCCCGCGCGTCGAGCCTGCGCAGAATGCCGGTGGTCACGCAGACCACCGAGTTCTTCTGGTTGCGCCCGGTGGCGAACGCGTTCGGGATGTCCGAGTCGGCGATCGCCACCCGCGGCTTCGGCATCCCCGCCATCGCGCTCAGCCGGTCGATGATGCCGTGCAGCTCGGGGGCCTCCTGCGGCGAGACCTCCCGCCCGTGCATCGCGAACAGCGCGATCTTGTCGGACAGGAAGTACTGCGCCAGCAGGAGACCCCCGGCGATCACGAGCACGGTGACCGCACGTACGCCCACCGCGACCAGGACGGCCACGAACGCGACGTAGAGCAGCCCGAGCAGGAACATCGTCACGGTCATCCGGACGGTGAGGCCGCGATCAGGGGCGAACCGCGTGGAGGCCATCAGCCAGGGATGAGCCCGGTGTCCCCGAGCATCTCCCGCACTTCCTCGATCGAGGCGTCGGCCGGCGGCAGGATCAGTTCGGACGGCTCCAGCGAGTCGTCCGGCAGCGCCTTGCCGACCTGACGCACCTTGTCGAGCAGGGCGTGCAGCTTCGTGCGGAACGCGTCCTCGTCGCCCGACTCGATCGCGGCTTCCACCTCGGTGTCGAGCTCGTTCAGGACGTCGATGTCGGCGGCGCCGATCTCGACCTGTCCCTCACCCATGATTCTGACGATCACAGGCCCTCCCCCGGCTGGCGCAGCTGCTGCGTGTGCTGCTGGTTGGACGGGACGGACTGGCCCTGCTGCCCGGCCTCGATGGCGTTCTTGGGCGCGGGGCCCTGGCCGAGCTCGGCCTTCATCCTGGCGAGCTCCAGCTCGACGTCCGAGCCGGCGCCCATGCGGTCGAGCTCCGCCTGGATGTCGTCGCGCTGCCCGGTGAAGTCGTCCAGCGCGCCGCTGGCCAGCAGCTCGTCGATCGCGCCCGCGCGCGCCTGCATCTGCGCGGTCTTGTCCTCGGCCCGCTGGATGGCCAGGCCGACGTCGCCCATCTCCTCGGAGATGCCGGAGAACGCCTCGTTGATCCGCGTCTGGGCCTCGGCCGCCGTGTAGGTGGCCTTGATGGTCTCCTTCTTCGTACGGAAGGAGTCGACCTTGGCCTGGAGCCGCTGGCTGGCGAGGGTGAGCTTCTCCTCCTCGCCCTGCAGGTTGTTGTACTGGATGCGCAGGTCGGCGATCTGGGCGTTGAGACCGTTGCGGCGGGTCAGCGCCTCGCGGGCCAGATCCTCGCGCCCGGCGGACAGGGCCTGCCTGCTCTGGTTCTCCAGCTTCGCGGCCTGCCCTTCGAGCTGGTTGATCTGCAGCTCCACCCGCTTGCGGCTGGTGGCCACGTCGGCCACGCCCCGGCGGACCTTCTGCAGCAGCTCAAGCTGGCGCTGATAGGAATAGTCCAGCGTCTCCCGCGGATCCTCCATTTTGTCCAGGGCCTTGTTGGCCTTGGACTTGAAGATCATGGAAAGTCTCTTCATCACGCTCATGCGCGTCGGCCGTCCCCTTCTCCAAGGTTGTGCGTGGGTGACCCCAGCCGTCTCAAGCCCCTTGTCAGGCGGCGTGGCCGCCTGGGTTCACCCTACGCATAACGCGCGAGGGCGTCACTAAGTTGCACTCCCGGTAGGCTGGGCGACGTGTTCCGACGTCGCACTCAGACCTCAGCGGAGGACTCCCCCGTCCCTGTAGAGGATCCTAAGCCCCACGGCACCCCGGGGAAGGGCCGTCCCACCCCGAAGCGGAGCGAGGCGCAGGGCCGCCGCCGCTCCCCGGTGACCGCTCCGGCCAACCGCAAGGAGGCCTACCGCCTGGCGCGCGAGCGCGACAAGGCGCTGCGCACCAAGCAACGCGAGGCCATGCTGCGCGGCGACGAACGGGCGCTTCCGGCCCGCGACCGCGGCCCGGTGCGCAAGTTCGCCCGCGACTGGGTGGACTCGCGGCGGCTGCCGGGGCAGTACTTCCTGCCCGTCGTGTTCGTCATCATGCTGCTGTCGATGGTGCCGTTCCCGATCCCGGTCCGCTCGGCCGTTCTCCTGGTCTACACGCTGTCCCTGCCGGTCGTGATGGTGCTCGTGCTGGCGAGTTCCTTCTACGTGGCAGCGAAGGTGAAGAAGGAGGCGGCGGCGAGGTTCCCCGGCGAGGACCTCAAGGGCGTGGGTTTCTACGCGGCGATGCGCTCGTCCCAGATGCGCCGCCTGCGCTTCCCCAAGCCCGCGGTCCTGCCTGGCGGCATCCCGGTCGCCCTCAAGAACACGGCCGCCGCGAAGAAGTGACCCGCGCGGCCGCCTGACCTTGGCCGCCTGACCCGGGCCGCCTCACTTCCACTCCAGGACGCCCTCGCGCACCACGGGGACCGACCCGTCCACGGGGCGATCGCCGGCGAGGGCGTCCGCCGTGCTCTTGAGCAGCGCGTAGTACGACGACCACTCGTCCTCGTAGTACGGCGTCTCCCAGTCCGCGAAGCCCACGCCGCCGGTGGCGGAGTTCGTCACGAGGTAGTCGCCGAAGTCGGGTTCGTAGGCGAGGGGGATGCCTCCGCCCATCTCGCAGGACTCGGGCCAGGACACGACGAGTCCGCGCGCACCCATGATCGCGTGGCTCGGCGGAAACCGGAACGCCGCCGGCCCGCGGGCGCCGTCGTGGCGCAGCAGCGAGGCACGCAGCGAGTCGGGGATGGGCCTCCCGATCCTCGCCTCGGCCTTGGCCACCAGCCGGGGCCCGGCCGGCTTGTTCAGCGAGGCGTACGTCTTCGGCGCGTGCGCCTTCAGCCACTTCTCTATCCGCCGCCACTGACGGTTCACCGCGGCCGTCACCCGGCGGGAGATCGGCCGTACGACCGCGGTCGTGGAGCCCGTCCGCCTGAGCGCGCACGCGGGGTCGCGGGACGGCGGCGGCCCCACGGCGGGCACGTCGGCGACGGGATCGGCGGACGGCGCGGGGTCCCGCACCACGCCGCAGCCGGACGCGGGACAGGGCCGGTCACCCGGTGACAGGCGGTTCCCCGCCACCGGGCAACCGTCCGCGAAGCAGGGCTCGGCATGGTCTCCCGCGTACGCCGCCCGGCCGGACGCCGTCCCGGCCTCCGGGCGGAACACCGCGTTCTCCAGCAACTGCGACGTGAGCACGAGCAGGCCGAGCGCGACGAGCGCGGCGGTCCAGCGGCGCGCCTTCCTCCCGCGCGGCCGCTCGATCCGGGGAAGCCCGTCGAGGAGACGGGCGATCGGCGCGCCGGCCTCCGGCCGGTCGTACCTCTCGAGGTCCTCGCTCGTGGGCCAGCCGAGCACGGGCTCGGGGCCGCGCCCGGCCGGGTCTCCCGCATCCCGCGAGGCACGGTGCGGAGCGGGCCGAGCAGGGTGCGGAGCGGCCGCGCCGGCACGGCGGCACGGCGCCGGCGGGCGGCGACGACCAGCCCGGCGGCGACACCGGCGACCAGCGCGACGGCCAGAGCCAGCCGTACGGGGCGAGAAGCGATCAACCGGCGCACGCCGGGCACCCTACCGCGAACCATCCGGAGGAGTGACGCGGTGTCATGACCTAGGGTCGGACCCATGGAATACCGTCATCTTGGCCGCAGTGGCCTCATGGTCAGCGAGATCAGCTACGGCAACTGGATCACCCATGGGTCCCAGGTGGAGGAGGACGCCGCCGTCGAGTGCGTCCGCGCGGCTCTCGACGAGGGTGTCACGACCTTCGACACCGCCGACGTCTACGCCGGGACCAGGGCCGAGGAGGTTCTCGGCCGGGCGCTGAAGGGCGTGCGCCGCGAGTCGCTGGAGATCTTCACCAAGGTCTACTGGCCCACCGGTGAGGGCAAGAACGACCGGGGCCTGTCCCGCAAGCACATCATGGAGTCGATCAACGGGTCGCTCCGCCGGCTGCAGACCGACTACGTCGACCTCTACCAGGCGCACCGCTTCGACGTCGAGACGCCGCTGGAGGAGACCCTGCGGGCCTTCGACGACCTCGTACGGCAGGGCAAGGTGCTGTACGTCGGGGTCAGCGAGTGGTCGGCCGACCAGATCGCCCGGGCCCTGAAGATCGCCGACGAGATGGGCTTCGACCGGCTGGTGTCCAACCAGCCGCAGTACTCGATGCTCTGGCGGGTCATCGAGGCCGAGGTCGTGCCGCTGTGCGAGAAGGAGGGCCTGGGCCAGATCGTCTGGTCGCCGATCGCGCAGGGCGTGCTGACCGGCAAGTACCTGCCCGGCCAGCCGCCGCCGGCCGGGTCCCGCGCCACCGACCCCACCGGCTCGGGGTTCATCGGCCGCCTCATGCACGACGACGTGCTGCGCCGGGTGCAGGACCTCAAGCCGATCGCGGCCGACCTCGGGCTCTCGATGGCCCAGCTCGCCGTGGCGTGGGTGCTGCAGAACCCGAACGTGTCGTCGGCCATCGTCGGGGCCACCAAGCCCGACCAGGTGCGCGACAACGTCAAGGCTTCGGGCGTGAAGCTCGACGCCGAGGTGCTCAAGAAGATCGACGACGTGCTCGGTCCGGTCGTCGAGCGCGACCCGGCCAAGACCGTCAGCCCGTCCGCGCGTCCCTGACGCCGTCCCCGGTCCCCCCGGACCGGCGTCGTCTCCGGTCCCCCAGGACCGGTGTCGTCGCGGGGGTCGCGACCGTGCCCGTCGCGGTCCCGGCCCCCGCCCGGCTCACTCGGCGCGCAGGGACATCCCCGAGTATTCGACCCGCTCGTCCTCCATCAGCGTGACCTGCTCCACACCGGCCTCGAGCAGTTCGCGCCAGCTTTCCCCCAGCCACGACTCCGCGTCCGACTGGCTGGAGAAGATCTCCCGGGGCAGCGGCCGGTCCGTGACCTCGCCGCCGTTCGCGTCCTCGTAACGCCACCGCCAAATCATCCGCACCCGCTCCTTCGGTTCCTCGCCGCGCCCGCACCGGGACTTCACCGCCGGGCCGGTGCGGCACAAAGACCGTGCAGCCGGACCCTATCCTCTCTCCCCGGCGTCCACTCCCCCGCCGGCGCGGGGCGCCCGGCGACACGGACGCGGAAAGGCAGCGGCACGTGAAGATCCGCCTGGAGGGAACCGGCGGCCCGGAGGGCTGGCCCGTCCCCGGCTGTCCCTGCGCGTCCTGCGGCCGGCTCGCGCCCGGCCACCGGCGTCCCGCCTCCGTCCTGCTCGACGGCCGCGTACGGCTCGCGGGCGACCGCCTGCCCGGCGGCTACCTGGTCCGCCAATCGGCCGACGGCCGCGAGGTCACCGGGCCCGATGGCGGTCGCCTGCTGTACGCCGTGGGGCCCGCCACCGGATCCCCCGGGCGGGACGCGGACGCGCCCTTCGACGTGGTGCTCATGGACCTGCCCGACCGGCCGGAGCGGCTGGGCGACCTGCGCCGGCGTGGGCGGGTCACGTCCGCGACGCGGATCATCGCGGTGCACCTCGACCACCGCGTCCCGGCGGAGAGCGAGCTGGCCCGCCGCCTCGAGTTCTGGGGCGCGGCGGCCGTCCCCGACGGGACCGTCGTGGACACGGCGAGCGCGGAGGCGGTGCTCAGGGTTCGGCGACCCAGGGTGCGGCCACGCCGGACGCTGCTGCTCGGCGGGTCGCGTTCCGGCAAGTCCGAGGAGGCCGAACTCCGCCTGGCCGCCGAACCCGAGGTGACCTACGTGGCCACGGGGCCCTCGGGCGGTGACGACCCGGCCTGGCTCGCCCGGGTGCGTGCCCACAGGGAACGGCGCCCGGCGCACTGGCGGACCGTGGAGACGACCGACCTCGTGGCCGTCCTGTCCGGTGGTTCGGGGACGTTCCTCGTCGACGGGATCGGCACCTGGCTCGCCGCCGTGTTCGACGAGTGCGCCGCCTGGCCGGACGGCACGTCCGCGGACGGCCATCAGGCCGCCCTCGGCCGGGTGGCGGAGCGGTGCGACGCGCTGACGGCCGCCTGGCGCGGCACCCGCGCCCGGGTGGTGGCGGTGAGCGACGAGGTGGGCCTCGGGGTGATCCCGGCGACCCCCGCCGGACGGCTGTTCCGCGACGCGCTCGGCCGGCTCAACCAGGCCCTCGCCCGCGAGTCCGAGGACGTCGCCCTGGTGGTCTCCGGCAGGGTCGTCCCGCTGCCCCTTTGACTACTACGATCTGCCCTCGTGCCCGACGAACCCCGCGTGAATCCCGGCGCGGCCTGGCGGCTCGCGCTCGGGACCCTCACCGTCTTCCCCGTACGGCCGGTGGAGGTCGACCGCGCCGTGACGGGACGCGCCATGTCGCTGGCGCCCTTCGTCGGCGTGCTGCTCGGCCTGGCCGCCGCCGTGGTGCTCGAGGCCGCCGGTGCGGTGTCGGGCTCACCGCTGCTCGGCGCCGTCCTCGCGGTGGGGGCCCTGGCGTGGCTGACGCGGGCCCTGCATCTGGACGGCCTCGCGGACCTGGCCGACGGGCTCGGCAGCGGCAAGCCGGCCGACGGCGCGCTGGACGTGATGAAGCGCTCCGACATCGGGCCGTTCGGGGTCGTCACCGTCGTGATCGCCCTGCTCGTGCAGGTGGCCGTGCTGGTCGCGGGGCGGGTACGGCCGCCTGGGTCGCGCTGGTGGCGGCGGCGGCGACCGGCAGGCTGGCGGTCACGTGGGCGTGCCGCGAGGGCGTGCCCGCCGCCCGTCCCACCGGCCTCGGCGCGCTCGTCGCCGGCACCGTACGGCGGGGCTCCGCGATCGGGGCCACCCTCGCCACGGCCGCCGTCGTGGTGGTGCTCGCCCTCGTGGCGGCCGCCGGCCCGTCGCTGCTGGAATACTGCTGGCCGTTCGGCCTGTCGAACCCCTTCGGCCGCGCTCTTCCCGAGCTGGTCCCCTTCTCCGAGGCGACCTACGGGTACACCCTCTACGCGGACCCGCGGCCCGCCGGGCTGCTGCACCACCTGTCGGACGATCCGTATCTGATCACGGTGGCCGGGCTGCTGCCGGCGATGGCGGCCGGGCTGGGGGCCGCCGCCCTGCTGCGCCGCCGGGCCGTACGGCGGCTGGGCGGCGTCACGGGCGACGTGCTCGGTGCCCTGGTGGAGACGGCCACGACGGTGACGCTGCTGGCCTCCGTCCTGCTGGTCTGAGGCGCGTGAACGCGCGTCAGCGCGGCGCGGCGACGGGACGCAGCCGGTAGGCGGCGAGGACGACCACCGCGAGCAGCACCCAGCCGACGACCCCGGTGATCCCGGCGAGCGCCGCGTTCGGCGGGGCGGCCGCGTCGCCGAGGAGCAGCGCCAGGCCCGTCACGGCGTTCAACGAGCCGTGTGCGATGACCGCGGGCCACACGCTGCGCGAGCGCAGCCGCATCCAGCCGAGCAGCGCCCCGAAGATGACGCAGAAGCCGACGAACAGCGCCGCCGCCCAGGCGCCGAGCGCCGGGTAGTTGTAGCCCTTCAACGTGAGGGGAGCGTGCCAGAGACCCCAGATCACCCCGGACAGCACCAGCGCGGGCCATACCCGGCGGGGTCCCGGCGCGGATGAGACGGCCGGGTCTCCGAGCAGGCGCGGCAGCAGCCAGCCCCGCCAGCCCCACTCCTCCCCGAGCGCGGGGATCGCGTTGAGGAACGGGGCGATCAGCACGGCCTGCACGACCTGGACGGCGTACAGGACCCGCGGGTCCAGCGGCACCTTGTCGAGGGCCGCGCCCAGTTGCGCGTGGAACAGGCTCAGCCCGGCGAAGTCGAGGCTCACCACGCCGGCGGCGGCGCTGACCAGGAGGGCGACGGCCACGAGAAGCGGCACGCCGAGCAGCGCCGTCACCAGGAGCACGGCCGTCGCGCCCCGGTCCGGTCCGAGCGTGAGCCCGGTCGCCCGCGCCCATTCCCGCAGCGGCGTGCCACGCCGCCGGGCGAGCCACACGGCCAGTACGCCGAGGGAGGGCGTCAGCATCATCAGCCCCCCGACCAGTGCGAAGGCCGGCGTGCCGAGCCGTACGGCCCCCAGCCAGAGGGGCAGCGCGATCAGCCACGAGGCCCCGAACGCGACGAGGAGGAAGAGCCAGACATCGGCGTTGCGCCGGATCACGGTCATCACCTTTCGACGGAGGGGCGCTGCCGGGCGATGAGGGCGTTGAGCAGGGCGGCGCCCGCCTCGGCGTCGTCCACGCTGATGGCGAGCCGCCCGCCGGAGGTGTAGCGCACGACCAGGCACTCGCCGCCGCGGATCATGATCGTGGCCCGTCCCGGGAGGCCGCGGTAGCCCCATCCGCCCACCTGGGCCGGATACCGCTCCTCCACCCACGCCCGCTCGACGCGATCCAGCCGCACCCTGCGCGAGGGCCACCGCAACGGGCCGACCGACACGGTCAGCGCTTCGGGGACGACCCGCACCGAGACCGACGACAGCACCGTGCCGACCACGCCCACGATGGCGAGCGGCACCACGGCGCGCCAGCCGCCGGGGAACAGGCCGGACAGGGCCGTCCCCGCGAGCGCCACCGCGGCGGCGAGCGCCACGATCGCGAGCCAGGCCGCCCACGGCGCGGTGGTGGTGGAGACCCACACCGGCCGCTTCCCCGGGTCGAGGTCGATCCGCGGTCGCGTCCGCGGTGGCGCCGGGGGAACGTCCGGGCCGCGCAGGCCGGCGAGCCGGCCCAGCGCCCCGAGCGCGATCGGCGCGGCGACGATCACCACGACCTGCCAGCTCATGCCCGCCGCGCGGGTCCAGTGGCCGCGGTCGAGGTTGGCGGCGATCGTGAAGGCCTGCGTGACGACCATGAGCCCGCCCGCCCAGGCCAGCCCGGCGCAGTACCAGGCGCGCGGCGTACGGCGGACCAGCGTGCGGGCCCGCGCCCCGACACCTGCGCCGACCCCCGCGACGACGACCCACAGCACGACCAGAACGAGCACGAAGGCCGCGAACGGCATGGAGCCGTCGGGCCGCCCGGACGGCCCCCAGTGGGTGGCCAGCGGGTCGGGCAGGCGATCGGCGAACGCCAGCGGCACCGCCACGAGCACGGCGGCGACCAGCACGGCCCAGGCCGAGACGGCCAGCAGGAACCGGGTGCGGAAGCCGGTGACGGAGCGGTCGTGGGGGTCGGTCATGCCATTTCCTTGCCGGAGTCATCGCCGGGGTCCTCACCGAGGTCCTTGATGACGTCCTTGATGAGGGCGACGACGTCGTCCGTGGTGAGGCCGTACCTCGCGGCCTCGTCGAGCAGGTCACGCGCCCGCGTCCTGAGCGCCTCGCGGCCGTCCGGCCGCCGCAGCACGGACACCCCGCGCCCGCGGCGGAACTCCAGCAGGCCCTCGTCCCGCAGGTCGCGCAGCGAGCGCAGCACGGTGTTCGCGTTGACGCCCAGCGCGTGGGCCAGGTCGCGGGCCGGCGGCAGCCGATCGCCGGGCGCGACGTCCCCGGCCCCGATCGCACGCCTTATGGCGGCGGCCACCTGTTCGTGCAGGGGCCGCGGATCGTTGAGATCGAGCGTGAGCAACATGATGCTATCGACATTAGCACCATACGCCCGGAAGATCGCGATGATGCTACTTTCATTGGCATCATCGCGATTACCGATAGGTAGGATGAACCCTCGTTTATGCGTAGCCGAGTAAGCCCAGCTAGCATCGGCTCACGTGACCACAGTGCGCATAAACGCATCTGACGCGGTCTCCATCGAGACCAGTGCTCTCATAATCGGCGTCCACACGACCCCGGAGGGTCCACGCCCGGCTCCCGGAGGCGAAGGCCTCGACCAGGCCCTGGACGGACGACTCGCCGAGATCCTCACCACAATGGGGTTCACCGGCAAGGCCGAAGAGGTCGTCAAGTTCCCGACTCTCGGGGCGCTACCGGCGCCCGTCGCCGTCGCCGTGGGCCTCGGCGACGTCCCGCAGGACGAGGACGGCTACGACCTGGAAACCCTGCGCCGCGCGGCCGGAGCGGCCGTCCGCGCCCTCGCCGGCACGCCGTCCGCCGCGCTCGCCCTGCCCGCCCGTACGGCCGCCGAGGCGGAGGCCGTGGCGCTGGGCGGCCTGCTGGGCGCCTACGACTTCACGCGCTATCGCACCGGCGGCGACCTCAAGGCGCCGGTCGCGAGCTTACCGTCCTGTCCGGCGCGGCCGGGGCCGAGGAGTCCGTCGCGCACGCGGCGACGCTCGCCGACTCCGTCACCCTCGTCCGCGACCTGGTGAACACGCCGCCGTCCGACCTGTGGCCGGCGCGCTTCGCCGAGATCGCCCAGGAGACCGGCGGTGCGGCCGGCCTGTCGGTCGAGGTGCTGGACGAGGTCAGGCTCAAGGAGGACGGCTACGGCGGCATCATCGGCGTCGGCCAGGGCTCGGTCAACCCGCCCCGCCTGGTCCGCGTCGCCTACTGCCACCCCGAGGCGTCCCAGAAGGTCGCGTTCGTCGGCAAGGGCATCACCTTCGACTCCGGCGGCCTGTCGCTCAAGCCCTCCGCCTCCATGGACTGGATGAAGTCGGACATGGGCGGCGCCGGAGCCGTGTTCGGCGCGCTCGTCGCGATCGCCCGGCTGGGCCTGCGCGTCAACGCGGTCGGCTACCTCTGCCTGGCCGAGAACATGCCCTCGGGCAGCGCCCAGCGCCCCTCCGACGTCCTGCACACCTACAGCGGCAAGACCGTCGAGGTGCTCGACACCGACGCCGAGGGCCGCCTGGTGCTGATCGACGGCATCGCCCGCGCCGTCGAGGACGAGCCCGACGTGATCATCGACGTCGCCACCCTGACCGGCGCCCAGATCGTGGCGCTCGGATGGCGTACGGCCGGCGTGATGGCCAACGACGACGCGCTGCGCGAGGAGATCGTCCGCATCGCCGGCGAGCAGGGCGAGGGCGCCTGGGGCATGCCGCTGCCCGCCGAGCTGCGCAAGGGGCTCGACTCCGCGGTCGCCGACATCGCCAACCTCCAGCCCGAGCGGTGGGGCAGCATGCTCGCCGCGGGCATCTTCCTGCGGGAGTTCGTCCCCGCGGGCGTCCGCTGGGCGCACGTGGACATGGCCGGGCCCGCGTTCAACAAGGGCGAGCCGCACGGCTACACGCCCAAGGGCGGCACCGGCGCGCTGACCCGCACGCTCGTCGCCGTCGCCGAGCGCTACGCGGGGAACGGCACGTCCGCGCAGGCTGTTTAAACAGAAAGAGCCCGCGCGGGTGGTTCGACAACGGAAGACGGCTCCGCCGCGGCGTGCCCGCGCGGGCCCGGGCCGGGGCCACGATCTTCCGGGACAAGTGAAAAGATGCTGCCGGGTCCACCCGGCGGTGTGAATACGACCAAGGAGCATTCCAGTGGCTGATGGCAGCGGCCCCTACGACATCGTCGTCCTAGGTGGCGGTAGCGGTGGTTACGCCTGTGCCCTGCGGGCGGCCGAGCTCGGCATGAACGTCGTCCTCATCGAGAAGGACAAGGTCGGGGGCACCTGCCTGCACCGCGGCTGCATCCCCACCAAGGCGCTGCTGCACGCGGCCGAGCTCGCCGACCAGGCCCGCGAGGGCGAGTCGTTCGGCGTCCGCACCCGGCTGGAGGGCATCGACGTCCCCGGTGTCCACGCGTACAAGGACAAGGTGATCGGGGGCCTCTACAAGGGCCTGGCCGGGCTCATCAAGAGCAAGAAGATCACCGTGGTCGAGGGCGAGGGCCGCCTGGCCGGTCCCAACCGCGTCGTGGTCGGCGACCAGGTGTACGAGGGCCGCAACGTCGTGCTGGCGACCGGCTCGGTGCCGAAGTCGCTGCCCGGCCTCGACATCGACGGCGAGAAGGTGATCAGCAGCGACCACGCGCTGGTCCTCGACCGCGTCCCGTCCTCGGTCGTCATCCTGGGCGGCGGCGTCATCGGCGTCGAGTTCGCCAGCGTCTGGCGCTCGTTCGGCGCCGAGGTCACGATCGTCGAGGCGCTGCCGCACCTGCTGCCGCTGGAGGACGAGTCCAGCTCCAAGCTGCTGGAGCGCGCCTTCCGCCGCCGTGGCATCAAGTACGAGCTGGGCGCCCGGTTCGAGAGCGTCAAGACCACCGACACCGGGGTCGTCGTCTCCCTGGAGAACGGCAAGACCCTCGACGCCGAGATCATGCTCGTCGCCGTCGGCCGCGGCCCGGTCTCGGCCGGCCTCGGCTACGAGGAGAACGGCGTCACGATGGAGCGCGGCTACGTGCTCGTCAACGAGTTCTGCCAGACCAGCGTGCCGGGCGTGTACGCCGTGGGCGACCTGATCCCCACGCTGCAGCTCGCCCACGTCGGCTTCGCCGAGGGCATCCTGGTCGCCGAGCACATCGCGGGGCTGAACCCGGTGCCGATCGACTACGACGGCGTTCCGCGCATCACCTACTCCGAGCCCGAGGTCGCGTCGGTGGGCATCGCCACGTCGGTCGCCCGCGAGCGCGGTCACGACGTCGTCGAGCTGAACTACAACCTCGCCGGCAACGGCAGGAGCAAGATCCTGCAGACCCAGGGCGAGGTCAAGGTCGTCGCCGAGCGCGACGGCCGGGTGCTCGGCGTCCACATGGTCGGCAGCCGGGTGGGCGAGCTGATCGCGGAGGCTCAGCTGATCTTCAACTGGGAGGCCACGGCCACCGACGTCGCCCAGCTCATCCACCCGCACCCGACCCAGTCCGAGGCCCTCGGCGAGGCCATGCTGGCCCTGGCCGGCAAGCCGCTGCACGTCCACAACTGAAGCCCTCCTAGCGAACGCGAGAGAAGAACACACCATGCCGGTCTCCGTAACCATGCCCCAGCTCGGCGAGAGCGTTACCGAGGGCACCGTCACACGCTGGCTGAAGAAGGAAGGCGACCGCGTCGAGGCCGACGAGCCGCTCCTCGAGGTGTCGACCGACAAGGTCGACACCGAGATCCCTTCGCCGTCCGCCGGCTACCTGACCAAGATCATCGTTGCTGAAGACGAGACGGTCGAGGTCGGCGCCGAGCTGGCCCTGATCGACTCCGAGGCGGGCGCCGCTCCGGCCGCCGCCGAGCCGGCGGCGCCGGCTCCCGCTCCGCAGC